>JAUVUV010000322.1 GCA_030604975.1 Candidatus Glassiibacteriota bacterium
CACGGCCAGAAAGATATTCATCCCTACATCCAACAGTTTGATCTGCTTAAAAAGGCGGTAGACAGGGCTGTCAGCCTTAATGCGCCCTATTTGCGGATTTTCGATTTCTGGCGCTGCAGGGAGCAGAATTCAATTATGAGCGCAGTGGCTGAACATCTCAAACGCGCAATAGAGATTGCCAGGCCCGCAGGAGTACGGCTGCTGGTGGAGAACGAGTATTCCTGCCACACCGGCACTGGCACGGAAATGAAACTCTTGCAGCAGCGCATCACGCACCCCTATCTCGGTTTTATCTGGGATCCCCAGAACTGCCTGATTGCAGGAAAGGTGCCTTTCCCGGATGAGTACGAGAAGCTTGACAAAGCCCGAATTGTCCATGTGCATATCAAGGATGCGCTTAAGGACCTGGTGACAGGAGAGTACAGGAGCGTGCGGGTCGGGAGCGGGGAGGTCGACTGGATAGGCCAGTTCGGCGCACTTCTGCGTGACGGCTATCGCGGAACCATGAGCCTCGAAACCCACTATAACGGCCCTGACGGGACCGGGTACTCGGCAAGCCTTGAGTCGATAATCTCGATTTTCAAATTGATCAAGAAGGCCTGAAAAACGTATAAAGACACGAAAAAGCCCCCGCCTCTGGCAAGGTACGGGGGCTTTTTTAGATATTCTTTCAATTTAGTTACTGGACGCTGAACCGGAACTGGTCCACCCGGTCGTCGGGTGCGAACTCATAGATCCAGTGGTTGCCGCCGGCTGTCGGGAAGTAGTCTTTCACAGCGCTGCCGTTCAGGTCGAGATTTTCCCCGCTGTAGCCGATCAGCGCGCCCGCAGCCTTTTGGCCGAAAGCGGTTATGTAGTAGTAGTAAATGATCCCCGCATCCGGCGCCAGGTATGTGTCTATTTCCCCCTGGCCCTGGTTGGCCTGGCCCTTGATCTGGATTACGTCCTGGTAAGTTTCCAGCGAGTTGCTGCCTTCCATCAGTCTGCGCTCGCCGAGATAACTGATCGAATACTGCATGATCTCCAAGAACTCGCTCCCCGGTCCCTGGCTCACATGCACAGGGTCGCCGAACCAGGTTTTCGTGGTGTCAGTGGGGAAAGCGATATAGGGTTCGGCCAGCAGGGTCAGCATCAGGTCCGTGGCCACCCCATTGAAAGTGCTGCGGATCGGGAACTGGGTGAACCGGTTGACCCGAACGAAATTGAACGATCCAGGCGGGACCTCCCGTACTCCTTCCCAGTCGAAAGTCTCCCGTTTTTTGAGCCGGCCGCCCTGCTTGTAAAATTCAACAGCGCCGGCAAGATTTTCTAAGCTGGAATTATTCTGGTTGTTGCCGCGAAAGATATGGCCGAGATTCGAGCGCCAGTCCGGGTCAATCGCAAAGTTAAGCACGAGGTGCTGGCTGGTGGTTTTCGGTGTGGCAGTGCGCTGGTTGGCCGACAGAGCAACCAGCTTGAATCCCGAGGGCAGTGTCAGCGGGTTCCGGTTTTCATCCAGGTAGTTGTCCCACCAGTGGTCCTGGGAAATGTCATCACCCGGGGTGACAACGCCGCCATTGTCGCTGCCGCAAGCTTCAAAAATCAATCCGCCTATTGATAAAAAAAGTAAAAATGGTTTCCAGTTGCTGAGCATCAATTTCTCCTGATTCTCGATTGATAACACCTGAATCTGAACGGATAACACAGCCGGAACTATGTAATCCACGATTAGCAGCATTGGTCGACAGAGTGTCGCTGGCCGAGAATCCCCCAATCACTGGAAATTAGCGATGGATAGATAAGTTATTTTCCTTTACCATGTTTTCGAAAAGTGAAGAACTGCAATCTTTTTCCAGCAAGAATTGCGCCGGTCAGGTTCACAGATTTAAAGCCGATCCTGGTGTGCAAGAAACAGCGCGCGGTAGTATTTCATCACCCGGATCGGGTCTGTGCTGGGGGGAATTTCCCCACAGCAGTAGCCCTCATAGCCGATCCCGTTGAGCAGACCCAGGAACCTGCGCCAGGGATATTCCTCCACGAACAGGTCGCGCATGTGCACGAAATGGATCCTGTCTGCCAGCAGGTTGAAATTTTTCTCCAGGCCGCCGTCAGCCAGATCGTTCTGGTTGCAGTTCCAGCAGGTATATACGTTCGGGCTCTGACATTGTTCCATGATCGCGTGAAACACCGGTATCCTGCTTGTGTCCCTGCCGTGAACTTCCACGCGGATCTCCACTCCGAGATCAGCCGCAGCCTTGCCGACTTCGGTCAGGCACTCGGCGATCTGGGCGATGGTTTTTTCCCTGGGGATGCCCTTGTCCTGGTGAAGGCGGTTGGGCCGCACCTTTATCCCCTCACATCCCAGGTCTGCAGCCAGCCTTGCATACTCCTTGGTTCCCTCGATATGTTTTATCAACTCCTGGGGGTCCGGGCTGTCGTATTCGAATGCGCTGCCCAGGCTCGCAAGGCGCACGGGAGAATCCTCGAAGCGCTTTCTGACCTCGGCCCGCTCGGCCGCGCTCAAGCTCACCTCCACCCCGTGGGCGTGGGTGGTGCGCAATTCCACAGCCTCGAACTTGGCCTCGGTGCAATTGGCGATGATAGTCGGCACGTCCCAGTTTCTGGCGAGCAGGTAGGTTACCAGCCCAACCCGGGGACCGGAAGCCGAGGGCTTTTTTTTCGGCGTGGAGGCCTCGAGCCCGGACACGCCAAGCGCTGCCAGAGCCGGGGGCACTGCGGTAACGAAATTCCTGCGGGTGATTTTCTGCATAATTCTCTCCCTGGAAAAAAGTAAACTTTCAGTTTAATGTGAGATACAAGATTGAAAGTAAATTAATATCCCCGGACTGTCAAAGCACAGGGATTTTTTATTTACTATCTCAGGAGCATGCTCCGGGAGCTTTTCTTCAAGGTAATCCCCGGGGGATCGGCAGGTAATCCCCCTTAACAAAGGGGAATCAATATGTAGGCCCCCTTAAAAAAGGGAGACCAGTATGTAATCCCCCTTAGCAAAGGGGATCAGTATGTAGTCCCCCTTAAAAAAGGGGGAGACAGGGGGTTGTCTTGATCTGTTCGCCCTCGTGGGGAATAAGATCGATCAAATTCATCATTTTGATACTCCGCGGCTTGCCGCGGTGCAGTTCATTTTTCCGTTTCTTGCAAATTTTGATTGAAATACGCGAGTAGAAACAAATTTACAGCCACTCTCACTTGATTTTTGTAATCTGGCTGATTATTATAACTCTGGCCCTGGTGATAACTTCAATCCGTTTCAGCACAGGGAGTTATATTCTTGGGCCGCTTTTTTTTCGCTAATCGGCTCTAACTTAAAAGGGGACAGCTGTGGCCAAAGAGCTTACAGTTTTACTGGGCGGCGCAGCCGGGCAGGGATTGCAGACGATTGGGCAGGTTATCTCCAGATCGCTCTCCAGACTCGGCTTTCATGTGTTTGCTCTCCAGGATTATGAATCCCGCATCCGCGGCGGGCACATGTTTTTTCAACTGCGTGCTGCTGATCGCCGCGTCGATGCCCACGTGGAGACTGTGGACATAGTCGTAGCTCTGGACGAAGAAACTCTGATCATTCACGAAAAAGAGCTGGCGCCGCACGGAATAATTATTTACGACAGCGACAAGATCAGGAAAAAGTATGAAGGGGACAAGTTCTTTCCGCTCGCTCTCGCCGGTATCAGCCGGGAAGAGACCGGTGTGGCCGACATGGCCAATACCGTGGCTCTGGGTGCTGTCTGGTCGATGATCGGCCTGGATATGAAGGTGGTCGAGGAGGTTCTCGACTCTTTCTTCGGAAGTAAAAGCAAGGAGATAGTGGAGAAGAACGTACAAGTCGCC
>JAUVUV010000056.1 GCA_030604975.1 Candidatus Glassiibacteriota bacterium
CTATTACCCTCGATCTCCGGGTGAGCACGACCGATCAGCTGACTTACTATGTGTCTGGCCAAGTGAGCTATAAGGCATCCGATGGATGCAGGCGCTGTTTGAAAAAGGTCGAACAAGGGCGAAATTGCAAGGTTCAAGGTGTCTTTGCCTTTTCCAAGGCACTGGAAAAGATCGCTTCGGAGAGGGAAGCTGCGGATATTTTCCCGTTGAAAAATAAAGCGGCAGCTATCGACCTGACCAATCTGGTCCGGGATTGCATGGTTCTTGATTATCCGATCTACATCCTGTGTTCCGAGGATTGCAAGGGTTTGTGCCCAAATTGTGGGGCCGATTTGAATATCGAAAGTTGCCAATGCAAGCAGGAATCAACCGATCCCCGCTGGGCGAAACTGATCGAGTGTGATAAAAAGAAATAATTGATTTATTTAAGGTTACGGCATTTTATCCGGAAGGCGATTTTTTGTTCACCTTCCGTTTGCCAATTAAGGAGCGAATATGGCAGTTCCCAGGAGAAAAACCTCCAAGTCAGCAAAAAGAAAAAGACGGACGCATTTTAAGCTTGATCCTCCTGCATTCAGTGTATGTTCCAATTGCGGGCAAAACAAGCAGCCGCATCATGTATGTCCCCATTGCGGATACTACAACGGGCGAGTGGTAATCGAAGTCGCCGAGTAATCAGGACCGGGTTATATCTGTACCAATGCGGCGAGCTGGTTAAAACATATTTAGCAGACAGCTCATTTTTTAATTATTGCAGGATTTTTGCACGGCTGAATCACGAATAGAGCGGGATACTCCGTATGAGGATTGCTCTGGATGTCATGGGTGGGGATCATATCCCTGCAATTCCGATTAAGGGTGCAACCGAAGCGATTGAAGGGCTCGAGAATGATTTCGATCTCATCCTGGTTGGAAATAAGGCTTTGATCAAGCGCCATCTGGAAAAATACCGGGGGTTTGATCCGAGTCGAATCGAAATTGTCCACGCTTCAGAGGTAGTGGAGATGGGCGAGAGCCCATGGGTGGCGTTGCGCAAGAAAAAGCAGTCCTCGATCGCTGTCGGGATCGATCTGTTGGTCAAGGAAAAGGCCGAGGCTTTTATCAGCGCTGGGAACACAGGCGCAGTGATGGCTACCTCGTTAAGAGGCTTGGGACGTATCGGCGGGATAAGCCGCCCGGGGATCTGCAGCGTTTTCCCGACCAGCAAGAAATCCTGCGTGGTTCTCGATATCGGGGCAAATGTTGATTCAAAGCCTGTACACCTTCTCCATTTCGCACTCATGGGATCGATCTATTCGGAGAAAGTTCTCGGCAGGCAGAACCCGCGGGTGGCCCTGCTGAATATCGGCGAAGAGCCCAGCAAGGGCGATGAACTTTCTGTGACCACATACAAACTTCTCTCGGCAAGCTCCTTGAACTTTATCGGGAATATCGAGGGGGGAGATATTTTCGAAGGCGTGGCGGATGTTGTGGTCTGTGACGGTTTTGTAGGCAACGTAGTGCTCAAGCTCAGTGAAAAGGTGCTGAGTATTCTGGTCAACCACCTGAAAGGCCAGATTAAAACAAACCCGGTGTCTGCCCTCGGTTTTCTTTTCCTTAAAAAGACATTCGAGGATATGAAACAAACCTTTGATTACACCGAATATGGAGGCGCTCCGCTTCTGGGAATCGACGGTACGACAATAATCTGCCATGGAGGTTCTCCGCCGAAAGCTTTTCTTAATGCAATCAAAGTGGCGCGGCTGGCCGTGCAGAACAATATCAATGAGATCATCAGGGAAGAGGTCAAGCAATATCAGACAGAAAGCGCGAATAATAATGAAAACCTATCTTAAAATTCTCTCAACTGGGATTTGTGTCCCGGAAAAAATTCTGACCAACCAAGATCTTGAAAAAATGGTTGATACCAGCGACGAATGGATTGTCACCAGGACCGGTGTCAGAGAAAGAAGGATCAGCGATAAGGGCGTATCCACCAGCGACCTCGGGGCAGCAGCTGCCCGGATGGCCTTGAAAAACGCTGGCATGACAGCCGAAGAGCTGGATCTGATCATGGTCGCCACTGCAAGCGGAGACCATCTTTTCCCCTCCACTGCTTGTATCATCCAGGAAAAGCTGGGTGCCAAGCGGGCCACGGCCTTTGACATTTCGGCAGCCTGCAGCGGCTTTCTCTATTGCCTTACCGTGGCTCACAGTCTGCTCAATATCGGCGCTTTCCGTAACGCACTGATTATCGGGGCTGAAACCCTGAGCAAAATCACTGACTATAAAGATCGCTCCACCTGCGTGCTTTTCGGTGATGGGGCAGGGGCGATGCTTGTTACACTTGGAAAGGGTAAAAAAGGAATTTTCGCAAGCCATCTGGGAAGCGATGGAAGTCTTTCCTGCCTGTTAAACCTTCCGGCTGGCGGAAGCCGTATGCCTGCAACTGTCGAAACCGTAGAACAAGACTTGCACTACATAAAAATGAACGGCAACGGCCTTTTCAAGGTGGCTGTGCGTGCGATGGAAGAAGCGGCTGTTAAAACGCTTGAAAAAGTCAAGATTACCTCGGAAGATATCGACCTGTTGATCCCGCACCAGGCCAATATTCGGATAATCACCTCGCTGCGAAAAAGGCTCGATATCGAGGAGGAAAAGGTTTACGTAAATATCGAACGTTACGGCAATACCTCGGCAGCCTCGATCCCGATTGCCTATCACGAAGCTCGTTTGCAGGGCCGTATCGACGAGAATTCAATTGTCCTCATGGTGGCTTTCGGCGGCGGCATTACCTGGGGCGGAGTACTGGTCAAGGGTTGAAAAAAGAGGCCTTTTGTAACCCGGATTTTATCTTGATTGTGAATAAACAGAAAACAGCGGTGGTTTTTCCGGGTCAAGGCTCCCAGTTTGTCGGCATGGCCAGAGAGCTTTACGATAGCTTCCCCTCGGTCAAAGAGCTTTTCCAGGCGGCAAGCCAAATCCTGGGATACGATCTGTCAGGTTACTGTTTTAACGGGCCGGAAGAAGAGCTGAACCAGACCCGCATCACCCAGCCGGCGATTTTCGTGCACAGCATTGCCGCTTACCTTCTTCTGGAAGAAAAAGGTTTCTCACCCAGGCTTGCCGCAGGCCATAGCCTGGGTGAATACAGTGCCCTGGTAGCAGCCGGTTGCCTTGCATTTGAGGAAGCCCTGGTGCTGGTCAAGCTGCGCGGAGAACTGATGCAGAAAGCCGGGGACAACGCTCCCGGCACAATGGCAGCGGTAATCGGTCTCGAAGACAGCAAAGTGGAGCAACTCTGTAGTAACGCAGCCGGCACTGTGGTACCAGCCAATTATAATGCGCCTGGACAGGTGGTTATCAGTGGAAGCCACGCCGGTGTGGAGGAAACTATCGGCACAGCCATGAAAGCGGGAGCGAGAATGGTCAAAAAGCTTAGAGTCAGCGGAGCGTTTCATTCGCCGTTGATGGGCTATGCCACTGCTCCGATGCGCCAGCGCCTGGAGAAGGCCCGGATAACCAAAGCACGGATACCGGTCGTTGCTAATGTTACTGCCAGCTTGGAGACCGACCCCGAGCGGCTCAGGAGCCTGCTGCTCGACCAGATTACCAGCCCTGTCCGCTGGGCCGCCTCGATAGAGAATATGGCAGCATCAGGAATCGAAAAGTTTGTCGAAGTGGGGCCAGGCAATGTACTGGCCGGTCTTTGCCGCAGAATAAATCGTTCGCTGGAAGTTGTCAGTATCGGTACAGCAGAAGATCTTAAGGCCTTCAGCGGCTGAGAGTCTTTTTGATCTTTACTTTTTGAAATGGCAATATTAAAATGATCCTGAAAGATCAGGTGGCTTTAATCACCGGAGCAGCGCGCGGAATCGGCAAAGCCATAGCCGCTCGGCTGGCTCGTGAAGGAGCCTCTGTCGCCATCATTGATATCGATGGCGAACAAGCCCGTAAGACAGCCCTGGAGCTGGAGTGCGAATTGTTGCGGGCGGTTCCTTATACCTGCGACGTAGCTGACCCGGGCGAAGCAAACAAGGTTGTCAAAAAGGTGGTAAGCGACCTGGAACGGATCGACATTCTTGTTAACAATGCGGGAATCACCCGCGACGGCCTCCTGATGCGGATGAAGCCTGAGGAGTGGGACCTGGTATTTGCTGTCAATCTAAAAGGGGCCTTTAATTTTATCCGATCCGCCTGCCGCCAGATGTTGAAACAGCGCGCGGGCGCGATAGTCAATATCAGCTCTGTGATCGGCCTGATAGGCAATGCAGGACAGGCCAATTATTCCGCATCCAAAGCGGGTTTGCTTGGGCTGACCAAGTCCGCGGCCAAGGAATTCGCACCCCGGGGAATACGAGTTAATGCAGTCGCTCCGGGCTTTATTGAAACGGAGATGACTGCAGTCCTGCCGGAAGAGGCAAAACAGGGGTGGCTCGCCTCGGTCCCTCTGAACCGCGCCGGGTCTATGGAAGAAGTTGCCTCTGCTGTTCTGTTCCTTGTCGGCCCTGACTCGGAATACATAACCGGGCAGGTCCTTCAGGTAGACGGCGGAATGATTATGTAGTGAGAGAACTTAATTCTTCTCAATCTGATTTTCAAAAATTTTATCTCGGAGGATGATAGATGTCCGATTACGCTCATAAGGTGAAAGAGATCATCATCGAAAAACTAGGTGTGGATGCTGAGAAAGTCACAGACGATGCCTCTTTCGTTGAAGATCTCGGAGCAGACAGTCTGGATACAGTCGAGCTGGTGATGGATTTCGAGGAAGAGTTCGATCTTGAAATTCCCGATGAAGAAGCAGAGAAGCTGACCACAGTTGGCACAGCAATCAAGTACCTTGAGGAAAAGTTAAAAAATAAGGAATAGCAGCAGGGGCGTCTTTGCTCCAGGCTCTGACTCCAGCGCAAAGATGCGGTTCTGATCTGCTGCTGAGGTTATAAATAATCAAACGACTGGATGCACTCGGCTCCAGCCGGGTGACCTTCTGTGTAGCATGATATTTTGTGTCGCGGATTTTTAGGCCCTGTGATAGCTTTAGTTTCACTTGGAGTTACACTTTACTAATAGTAGGAAAACTTGATGGCCAGAAGAGTTGTGATAACAGGGATGGGTGCTGTAACCCCGCTTGGCAATGACGTGCAGACCACCTGGAATGGTCTGCTCGAGGGCCGAAGCGGGATTGATACCATCAAGTCTTTTGATGCAAGCAAGTTCGAGACCCAATTCGCCGGCGAGCTCAAGGGTTTTGACCCGCAGAAATACATGGACCGCAAGGAAATTAAACGAACAGACAAGTTCGTGCACCTGGCGGTGGCTGCCAGCACCATGGCCATTGAGGATGGGGGAATCGAAGTCACCGACCCGGCAGAGCAGGAACGTTTCGGCGTGATTATCGGCTCAGGTGTGGGAGGGATCGAAACCCATGAGGAGCAGCACAACCGTTTTCTGAAAGGCGGCCCGGGCCGGATAAGCCCCTTTTTCGTGCCGATGATGATTTGTGATATGGCTGCTGGTTATGTTTCGATTCATTGCAAGGCCAAAGGACCCAATTTCTGCACCGTATCGGCCTGTGCCTCCGCCGGACATGCTATCGGAATGGCCTTCCGCTCCATCAAGTACGGCGAATCCGATTTCATGCTGAGTGGTGGGACCGAGGCTTCTATTACGCATATGGGACTGGGCGGTTTCTGCGCCTGCAAGGCGCTCTCCAAGCGCAATGATGATCCACGGGGAGCCTCCCGGCCGTTCGATAAGACCCGCGACGGGTTTGTCCTCGGCGACGGGGCAGGAATCCTGTTCCTTGAGGAGTACGAGCACGCCAGAAAACGAGGAGCCAGAATTTACGCTGAAATCCTCGGAGTGGGCAGTACTGCCGATGCATACCACATCACAGCTCCGGCCGAGGAGGGCGAAGGGGCCCAGCGGGCAATGAAAGCAGCGCTTGAAGAAGCTCGTATTGATCCTGAAGACCTGGATTATATCAACGCCCATGGTACTTCAACCGAACATAACGATATTACCGAAACCCAGGCGATCAAAAAGGTCTTCGGCGCCCGTGCCAGGGATGGACTGGTGGTGAGTTCCACCAAGTCGATGATCGGCCATCTTCTCGGCGCAGCCGGTGGCATCGAGGCGATTGCTACCGCCCTGACCATTTATCACGGGGTAATCCATCCGACAATCAACTATCAACACCCCGATCCTGAATGTGACCTTGATTACTGTCCCAACCAGGCTCGCGAGATGCCGGTTGTCACGGCTATCAGCAACTCTTTCGGATTCGGCGGGCATAACGTTTCGATCGTCATGAATAAAATTTAGCGACCGGGATGTTTAATTAGCGGGCAACCGCCCTGGAGAAGCTCCCAGAGATCATTATTTAACGGACAGGCGAAAAAGGATTCATTACCCTGTTTTCTGTCGCCGGGCAGTTTATCACAACAGGAAAATTAGATGCCGGCTAGGCCATTCAGATTTATCAGCAAGCTTTTCAAAGCCGGCCGGCCCAGAGATGATCGAAAGAATAAGCTAGGCCGTCTTGAGCAAACTATTGGGTATTATTTTAAGAATGTAAAATTGCTCGAGACGGCTCTTTCGCATCTGTCTTATGTAAACGAGACCGGCCTTAGTTACAACGACAGTAACGAGCGATTGGAATTTCTCGGAGACGCGGTTCTCGACCTGGTCGTTTCCGAGTATCTTTACACACGGTTTCGCACCGCCAGCGAGGGAGATCTGACCCGGAGCAAGTCTTCGATCGTCTCCAGGTCCGCTCTGGCCAGAAAAGCCGCACGGCTCAAGCTCGAAGATTATCTTGTCTATTCGCAAGAGAGTTTTCCGGACCTGAGGCGGGGATGGAAAACAGTTATCTCCAACTCCCTTGAAGCGATAATCGGTGCGATCTACCTCGACGGCGGTCTTCTGGCGGTAAAAACTTTCGTTTATGATAAACTTCTGGATAGCGGCAAGGCTGAACTGAGCTTTGACAGCCTGCAGGAGGCCAAAAACAGCCTGCTCCACCTTTCCCAGATCAATTACCACAGCCAGCCATCCTACCGTATAGTCGAGGTCAGCGGCCCAGAACACGCCAAGAAGTTTGTCTGTGAGGTAATGATAAAAGGATAGATTCTGGGCAGAGGAGTCGGCTCGAATAAAAAGGAATCCGAGAAAAAGGCCGCTGTTCAGGCTCTAAAGTATCTGGCTAATTTGGAACCCCCTCTAAAACAAAACAGCTGAAAATAAGATTCAAAACATCAAGAATAACATTCCCGGGGAGAACCGATGGAGTACTTTCTTACTGAAGAGCAGCTTGAAATCAAACGCCTGGCACGTAGAATCGCAGAAACCCATATCATTCCGCAGAGAGCGGAACTGGACCGCAAGGCAGAGTTCCCTCATGCAATTATGAAAGAGATCGCCGAGGCCGGCCTGCCGGCTATTTATATTCCCGAAGAGTATGACGGTATCGGCGCGGGATTGCTCGAAATCTGCATTGCTACCGAGGAACTAAGCCGGGCCTGCGGCGGGGTAGGCGTGACCTATGCCGCCAGTTCTCTGGGCTGTTTCCCGATTATTATCGCGGGTACCCATGAGCAGAAAAAGAAATACCTTCCGCCTATTGCAGCAGGCGAGCACTATACTGCCTTCTGCCTGACCGAGGCAGGAGCAGGTTCAGATGCAAGCAACATCCAGACAACCGCACGTAAGGTCGGCGCTGAATATGTGCTTAACGGCACCAAGCAGTGGATCACCAACGGCTCGGAAGCGCACACCTACACCGTGTTCGCCAAGACCGACAAGAGCAGGGGAGCCCGAGGTATCAGCGCGTTTGTGGTGGAGAAAGGAACTCCCGGCTTTTCTTTCGGCAAAAAAGAGGACAAGCTCGGTATCCGCGCCTCGGCAACTTACGAAGTAATATTCGAGGATTGTGCCGTGCCCAAGGCCAACCTCCTCGGGCGTGAAGGCGCCGGGTTCGGGATTGCCATGCGGACTTTCGACAAGTCCCGGCCGGGAATCGGCGCCCAGGCAGTCGGCATCGCCCAGGGCGCTTTCGACACCGCCCTGGATTACGCCTATACCCGCCACCAGTTCGGCCAGTCGATCATCAATTTCCAGGCAATCTCTTTCATGCTGGCCGACATGGCAATCCAGATCGAAGCGGCCCGAGCCCTGACCTACCAGGTTGCCCGGATGATTGATTCAGGCGCCAAGAACTACAACAAGGAAAGCGCGATGTCTAAGGTGTTCCCCTCGGATGTCGCGATGAAAGTAACTACCGATGCAATCCAGATAATGGGCGGCTACGGTTACATGAAAGATTACCCGGTGGAAAAATATTTCCGGGATGCCAAGATCACTCAGATCTATGAAGGCACCAACCAGATACAGCGCCAGATAATCGCCTCGGTTCTCGTCCGGGAGCTGGCAAGTTCACAAAGGGGGTAGGAGATAGGAAGCAGCGATTCAGGGGATTTTCTCGATCCCCGACTGGAAAAGATAGCGGGACGTCTGGTCAACAGAGGCAGGCTGGGACGGGACGACGGAATCGCCCTTTTCGAAACGAACGATCTGCTCGGATTAGGACGTCTGGCCGATGAGGCTAATCAGGCGAAAAACTGCGGCCAGGTCTTTTACATAAATAACCTGCATATTAACTACACCAACATTTGTGTCAACAGGTGCCGATTTTGCGTTTACAGCAAGAGCGGTCCTGAAGAAAAAGGCGCCTTTTTCCTTACTGCCGAGCAGGTAGTCCAGAAGGCGAAAGACCTCTGGCACGAGAAAACGCTCGAGTTCCATATCGTGGGCGGCTGCCATCCCACTGCCGGTCTGGACTACTACCGAGGCATACTCTCCGGGCTCAACCGTGAGTTTCCTAAAGTACACCTTCAGGCTTTTACAGCAATTGAAATAGAACATATCTCCCGCTTGGAGAATGTTTCAGTTCGCGAGGTTCTCGAAAGTTTCGCTGAATGCGGACTCGGATCGCTTCCCGGAGGAGGCGGTGAGATATTCAACGAGCCGATAAGGAGTAAAGTCTGTCCGGAAAAAATTGGCGGAAAGGAGTATCTCGATGTCATGCGGCAGGCGCACTGCCTCGGGATACCGACAAATGTAACCATGCTGTTCGGCCACATCGAATCGTACGCGGACCGGGTGGACCACATGCTTGCCATCCGGGCCCTTCAGGATGAAACCGGCGGCTTCAACTCGTTCATCCCGCTGCTCTTTCATCCCTGGAATACGAAGCTGGAGAATATTACCAAGGCCAGCGGAATCGAAGTTCTGAAAACTATTGCGGCAAGCCGGCTGATTCTGGACAATTTCGACCATATAAAGTCCTTCTGGATCATGCTCGGGCTGCCGTTGACCCAGATGTCGCTGTTTTTCGGTGCAAATGATGTCAATGGCACCGTTCTTGAGGAACGTATCACCCATGAGGCAGGGGCCGAAACGCCCCAGCACATGCCTGAA
>JAUVUV010000170.1 GCA_030604975.1 Candidatus Glassiibacteriota bacterium
CTATCTCTACCTGGCAAGCGACAGAATGGGGTATCCGGATGACGCGGAGGATGCCAAGAGGTGGCTCTGCAAGGACTATCCGGATAGTGAATACGCTGAGGAGCTCTGCGGCGGATCGGATGAGGCGCTCAGCGGCTCGACCTTGCAGAACGGGAATAAAAAGAAAAATTGAAACTTCGCCTCCCAGTCCGAAAAAGGCTGGGGGAGCTCCAATGGGGGCCTTTTGCGGGTTGCAATGCTGGGTGGGACATTCGATCCCGTCCATATCGGACATTTGATTGGAGCACAGGCTGCGGCTGAGCAACTCCAGCTCGACCGGGTGCTTTTTGTTCCCGCGGCCAATCCGCCGCACAAGTTGAATGTGTCGATTACTCCGGCAGAGCACCGGGTGGCAATGCTGGAGAGAGCCCTGGCAGGCAACAAGCGTTTTTCCCTCTACTTGGACGAGATCAGCCGCAGCGGCAGAAGCTACACGATTGACACTGTTCGCCGCTACCGTCAAAGTGAGCATAAAGAGGGAGATGAGCTTTTTTTTATTGTCGGCGCGGACAACCTGGCCGAACTTCATACATGGAAATACTGGAAGGCACTTTGCCGCGAGGTAAAATTTGTCGCTCTGGCAAGAGAAGGTTTCGAGCCGGATAACGGGTTTCTGGAGAAAAAACTCGGCAGTGCGGAGATCCTCTGGGTTAAGATGCCGCTGATCGGGATTTCCGCCACGGGTATACGAAATAGCTGCGCCGCAGGATATTCTATCCGCTATCTGGTTCCGGACTCGGTGGCAGAGTATATCGAGTCTCACAGGCTTTACCGCAAGTAGCGTGGTTGATTTTAAAACCTGGCCGGGTTATTATTTTATTCAGGAGTTGATTGCCAGATTTCGGTCAATTCTTCCCTGAGCTGACTATCGCTGGAAGCAGTAAAAATAATGATCAACAGATTGTTTAAAATTTTCCTGGGTGACAAGCACGAGCGTGAGAAGAAAAAGCTCATGCCGACTGTGGATGAGATCAACCGGATCTGCACCACACTCGAAAGCTTGAGCGATGAGGAACTTCTGCAGCACAGCCTGGCGCTAAAGGAGAAAATCAGGTCGGTCAAGGACCCTGAAGAGCAGAAAAAAGCCTGCGATGAACTCCTGCCCGAGGCTTATGCTGTAGTCAAGGAGGCTTGCAGGCGCAACATGGGGCGCCAGATCAGCGTCTGCGACCAGCCGATGGTCTGGGACATGATCCCTTACGATGTGCAGCTTATCGGGGCGGTTGTCCTTTACCAGGGAAAAATCGCCGAGATGGCCACCGGTGAAGGTAAAACTCTGGTAGCAGTTATGCCGCTTTATCTCAATGCACTCAAGGGACGAGGAGTACACCTGGTTACTGTGAACGATTACCTCGCCCGGCGCGATGCCGAGTGGATGGGCACGATATTCAGGTTCTTAGGAATGACCGTAGGCTGTATCCAGCACGACATGGACTCAGAAGAGCGCAAAGAGCAGTACAACTGCGACATCACCTATGGTACCAATAATGAGTTCGGCTTCGATTATCTCCGGGACAACATGGCCCTGCGCCTGGAGGACCGCGTGCAGCGCGAATACCATTACGCGATTGTTGATGAGGTGGACAGCGTGCTGGTCGATGAGGCCCGCACGCCTCTTATTATTTCCGGCCCGGTGCATGGTCCGGCACCCAAATTCAAGCAGTTTAGGCCCATGGTAGAGGATCTGGTACGGGTTCAGGTCAATAGAGTGAATAACATACTTGCCGAGGCAACAGAGATGCTCAAGAAAGCCGAGGAGGAGGAAGACGATAGAAAGGCCATGGAGTTTAATTACGAGGCCGGCAAGAATCTCCTTAAGGCATCAAGAGGAATGCCCAAGAACAAGCGCCTGCTCAAACTTCTCAACGAAGTCGGCACCAAGAAGCTGATGAAGAAGGTTGAAGCGGATTACATGCGCGAAAAGAAACTGACCGAGTTGGACGAGGCGCTTTATTTCGGGATGGACGAGAAAGGCAATCAGGTACAGCTCACTGACAAAGGACTCGACCAGCTCAGCCCGAAAGACCCCAATATGTTCGTGATTCCGGACCTGAGTATTGAGATAAACGAGGTCCAGTCCGATAAGAGCCTTAGTCCGGCCCGCAAGGCGGAAAAAATCCAGAACCTGGAACGCGACTATCTGGAAAAAAGCGATAAGATCCACACCATCCATCAGCTTCTCAAGGCTTACATTCTTTTCGAGAAAGACGTGGAGTATGTGGTACAGGAAGAGAAGGTACTTATCGTTGATGAGTTTACCGGCCGCCTGATGCCGGGCAGGAGGTACAGCGAGGGTCTCCACCAGGCCCTGGAGGCCAAGGAAAGTGTGAAAATCGAGGGTGAAACCCAGACCCTGGCCACGATCACCCTTCAGAACTATTTCCGTCTTTACAGTAAGCTTGCCGGGATGACAGGAACCGCTGAAACAGAGGCGGACGAGTTCTGGCAGATCTACAAGCTTGACGTGATAGTGATCCCCACTCACCGCCAGGTCATCCGCGACGACATGGACGACGGAATCTATCGCACCCGAAGGGAAAAATACAATGCGATTATCAATGAAATTGAAAGGCTGCACAATGAAGGCCGCCCGGTACTGGTCGGTACGATCAGTGTCGAGATTTCCGAGACTTTGAGCCGGATGCTGAGACGGCGGAATATCAGACACAACGTGCTCCATGCCAAGTACCATCAGCATGAAGCCGAAATCGTGGCCAAGGCAGGTCAGGAGGGTGCGGTGACGATTGCCACCAACATGGCAGGTCGCGGCACCGATATCAAGCTCGGCGAGAGTGTTCCTGAAATGGGCGGGCTGGCGATCGTGGGCACTGAGCGCCACGAGGCACGCCGGATCGACCGCCAGTTGAGGGGCCGCAGCGGCCGCCAGGGCGATTCGGGCTCCTCGGAGTTTTTCCTCTCGCTCGAGGATGACCTGATGCGCCTGTTCGGTAGCGACAGGATCGCCGGGGTGATGGACCGCCTGGGACTTCAGGAAGGGGAAGTGATCACGCATCCATTGGTCTCCCGCTCAATCGGAAGGGCCCAGAAAAAAGTGGAGGGCAACAACTTCCAGATCAGAAAACATCTTCTCGAGTACGATGATGTGATGAACCAGCAACGCGAGGTGATCTACGACATGCGCCTTTTCGCTCTTGAAGGCAAGGATCTGGAGAAAGAGTTCAAGGAGATGATCGACGAGGCGGTCCGGTTGAAAGCCGACGAACACGTGAGGGAGGGCACTCCACCAGAGGAATGGGATCTCAAGGGGCTATCGCAGGACCTGCTGACAACTTTCCTGCTTAACGTGCGTTTCGAAGAGAAGGACCTTGAGGAATTGGACGCCGAGGACATCCACGAGCGTGTCTTCGGGCTGGTCGACCAGCTTTATAAGCTCAAATGCGAGGAGTTCGGCGAAGAACGCCAGGATTTCCTGATACAGCAGATCATGATGAGAGTGATCGATGAGAACTGGCGGGATCACCTGTTTATGCTCGATCACCTGAAGGCCGGGATAAATTTCCGCGCCTACGGACAGAAAGATCCGCTGATTGAATATAAAAAAGAGGCTTTCGACGCTTTTATCGAGATGCTTAACCGCATCAAAGAGCAGGTGGCATCGTTCTTTTTCAAGGCTCAGTTTATCGATGAATCAGAAATTCAACGTCAGAAGCAGCAGGAAAAGCTGGCTGTGCACCACGCAACTGTCTCAGCCTTTTCCGGTGCCGATCAACCCGCGCCACAGCTGGAGACCGGGCCCCAGAAAGTAAAAACGGTCAAGCGAGAACAACCAAAGATCGGGCGCAACGATCCCTGCTGGTGCGGTAGCGGCAAGAAATTCAAACATTGCCACGGCAAAAGCTGATTAGTTATTTGCCCTGGCAGCATTAATCAATTTTCGGGGTGCATATGGTCGAAATTAAAACTCAATCAAGCGATATGCTCCTTACGCGGGAGCAGTTAAGGGAGATCGAACGTTACCATGCTCGTTTCGGCGAACTTGAAAAGGAACTTACTGGTTACATGGATGACTTCCTGAGCGTGCTCAACCGCCATTACTTCAACCGTGAAAACAGTTATCTTAAGGAGCAGCAGGAAAACCTTCGCGAGGTGGTTGTTCTCCAGAGCAAGCTGGAGAAACTCGCCGAATCCCTCTCGGCTCAAGCTGGCGAACTTAAATCCTACATGATGAGCCTTCAGAAGAGCCTGCACGGTGGGGATGAGAGCGAATCTCCCGAGGCCCCTGCACGGCAGAAACCGAGAGAAGCTCCGAAAGAAGAGGCTGTCCAGGAGACCCAGAAAAAGGCGGAGAAAGCTCCTGCTGCCGCGGCCAAACCCTCCCGGAGTCCACTTGTGGACCGCACCGGAGAAAACCTGGCCGACGGCTCGAAGAAAGGGGGTGAAATATCGCTCAAGTTCCTATTCGAGGAACTCAACTTCACCGAACCACAGAACAGCGAGGCCTTTAACGAGATCAGCAATGCCCTACAGAAACTTTTTTACGAGCGCAAGCTGATCGGATACAGCAAGACCGCACTGGTTTTCGGCAAGGACAAATCGCTGGACGAGTTGCTGGAGGATTTGCGGCTGATTTTCGTTTCGGAGACCCTGCAAAAACTCCTTATGGAAAAGGGATTGATCAGCGCCGGAGAAAAGAGTAAGCTGCGGCTGGTTTGTGACAGCAAGAGGGAACTTATCTACTCAGTATCTGGATGACTGCTTGATCCAGATATTCTCTTTCGTAAGAACCGGGGCAGTTAGCAAATAAACTCGGACCGCCCGTTCGAGAACAGAATCATGCTCTGAAGTTCCCTGCCGTTCAATTTCTGCAGCCAGAGAGCTTGCATTATTCCATTCCGATTATTTCAGCTTAATTTTTCGAACCTCTTGCTCAATCGTATTTATAATCTTATAAAAAGAATAGAAGAATTAGTCGAAAGAATAAACAGCAACAGAGAGTTTCAGGATTCGAATCAGCTGTTTTCCTCAAGGTGCATATGCCGAAAAATAAGCTAATAAAGACGCTCCGGGATATCGGTAGCCTTGATATGGAACTGATCGAGCGCGCCTACGAATTCGCAGCCCAGGCGCACGAAGGGCAGAAACGGAGATCCGGTGAGGATTTCATGTTTCACACTGTCGAAGTCGTGCGGGTACTCGTGGATCTTAACCTTTACGATACCGTATCGATTGCAAGCGCGCTGATTCATGATGTGATCGAGGATACGGACTGTCCCCTGGAGAAAATCCGGCAAGCTTTCGGTGATGAAATCGCAGGGATCGTGGACGGGTTGACCAAGATCAGCCGGATGGACGGCTATGTTTTCCGCTCTGCCCAGGAAACGCAGGTGGAAAACTACCGCAAGCTGATCCTTTCGATGGCCAAGGACATCCGGGTGATTCTGATAAAATTCGCTGACAGGCTCCACAACATGCGCACCCTGAATGCCCTGCCGGAGGAGAAAAGGAAACGAATCGCCAGGGAGACGCTCGATATTTACGCACCTCTGGCGCACCGGTTCGGTATAGCCTTGATCCGCGGGGAACTCGAGGATCTTGCTTTCAAGTCCCTTGAGCCGGAAAA
>JAUVUV010000451.1 GCA_030604975.1 Candidatus Glassiibacteriota bacterium
TACTCCCAGAGCAGATTTTGCGTTAAAGATAAAGAGAATGTTTTCGCTACTTAAAAAATAGGCCGCTTTCAATACTATGTCCAGACTCAAACTTGATGCCACCGGAGGAGAAAAGTTTTGTATTCAACCGTTGCATTCTTTAATATACATTCTACGCTCAATCGAATTCTGATCTGAATAAATTTCCGGAGGGTAAATTGATCAAAGCTGCTCAGGGTTTGTTATTCTGTCTGCTTCTGACAGTATCAGCGCCGTGTCATGCTGACCAGAACTGTTTCCTGGTGGTTGCGGGCCGGGATGCCACAGCCGACGGCAGCGTGATCATAGGCCACAATGAAGACAACGGGATCGACATGGTATTCCGCATGCATCGGGTCCAGCGGATGGTGCACCAGCCCGGCGAGGTTGTCGAACTGGCCGGGGGTGGACGCCTGGCCCAGGCCGATACCACTTACAGCTACCTGATTTTCGAGATGCCTGGCAAGCCGTTTTCCCACGTCCTGCTCAACGAGCACGCGGTGGCAGTGGTCAGCAATTCGTGCCCCTCCAGGGAGGACAGGCCGGAGCTGACAGAGGGCGGAATCGGGCCGATGCTGCGCTACCTTGTAGCCGAACGCGCCAGTACTGCCCATCAGGGTGTAAAGCTGGTCGGCTCTCTTGTCGAGTATTTCGGTTACTCGGCAAGCGGAAGGACCCTGACAATCTGCGATTCCCGCGAGGCCTGGCAGGTGGCGATAGTCAACGGCAAGCTCTGGTGCGCCAGGCGTGTCCCGGACGATGAAGTTTCCATTCTGGCCAACAGCTACGGGATTCACAAAGTTGACATACGCGACACGGTGAACTTTCTCGGCTCGAGGGGTGTCATCGAATATGCCAAAAGACGCGGCTGGTACAATCCTCTCAAGCACAGGGCATTCGATTTCGAACGGGCCTACGCCAGGCCTGACCGTGTACTGGACCCGGCCCAGAGAAACCGCCAGTGGAGCGGTTACAGGAATATCTCTCAAATGGGGATCAGCCCGCCGGAAGAGGGAGCCCCGATGCCATTTTCAGTCAAACCCAGACAGAAGTTGAAAGTGGAGGACGTGTTTGCGATCCTGCGCGACCATTACGAAAAAAGTCCATATGATATCGGCAGAGCAAACCCGCACGGCCCATCGGAGGAGATCGGAGCGCGGACGATTTGCTGCAGTTCCACAAACCACGGTGATGTTTTCCAGCTCCGCTCCTATCTTCCGGTGGAAATCGGGGCTCTCTGGTGGCTCGCTTACTGGCGGCCTTGCTCGAGCCCCTTCCTGCCTCTCTATTTCGGTGTTGCCGAGGTACCCGAACAGTTCGATTTCCAGGCAGCACCCGGAGTTTACTCTCAGCCCGAAAATGCTCTCCAGCCGGAAGACGATAAAGCGATCAGGGTCTTTCGCGACCTGACTCTTTACGTGGACAAAGATTACTGGAAAAGAATCCCAAACGTGCAGGCCGCATGGAAAGAATTCGAACGGGTGAGTTTTGCCATTCAGCCGGTAATCGAGCAGCAGGCGCTGTCGAACTGGAAACGCGACAGGAAAGCCGTGATCGAAGCCTTGAGCCGCTACTGCCAGGGTACCGCGGCCGGAGCGATGCAGAAAGCACGAGGGATGATCGAATAGCAATTGGCAGGATGGGCAAGGGGGTCGGCGCAGGCGAAGAATGTCACGAGCAGGGAAGGGGAACCTAAATCTCTTTTTCCTTGCTTTCGTCTGAATCTGATTTTTCCTTTTTCAACTTGTCGAGCGGGCTTTTCATGCAGTAATATCTTCTTACCCCGGTAGCAGTCACGATAACTCCGATGGGAATAAAAATCCAGCCGATATAGACTATTACGATGTTGCTGAAAAACTGGATGAAAGAAACTCCTGCAATAAAAAGTGTCAGAGCAGTGCGCATGTAAGCCAACAGAGTTCTCTCGTTTGCCATTTGAGTGCGGTCTGCGGCAAGAAGGTCACGGAGGATCATTTTGTCAGTGAATTTTTCGTAGTATTTATTCATCGGGTTCCTCTGGCTGTCTGACAATAAAGGATTTTCTAACACATATTTTCCTGAATAGTTATAAACTTGTACGGTGAAGCAGTAGAAATATATTAATCAGTAAACACATGGGCAAGATATTGACCCGCATTCTCCATTGCCGGGGTTGCGCAGCAGACAGAGATGCTATCGCCGGCGTCCGGAAATTTCCTGTTTATCCCTTAGTGCTGTAATAGAGAGCACTTCCCGAAAACAGCAGCAAAGAAACGAATACGTAGAAAGGAAACCATAAGGCGCTCAAGATGCTTTCAACTCCCAGAAAAGATAATGCAAACACGACGGCCATACACGGAATAGATACTGCCATGGTATTAAGACTTGATTTTGCAATGTCCGCAAACTGCTTTTCATCATACCACTCAGCAACCTTCTCTTTTCGTTTGATCAGGAACCAGTAAAAAATTATCAGACAGTACGGCGCCAGCACGACTCCGCTTAAAGTGATCGAAAGGCCCATGAACAGCTGCAGAGGCAAATGCAGGAGACAATTCAGGAAGAACGAGCTTAATCCCATTATTCCGCAGGCGATACCGATATATTGGGCTGCGAAATATACTGATTCCTCTTTCACAATGGTTTCGGACTGCAAGTAAGTTTTCAATTTCAATATGGCGGTAATATTCAACAGGACTGTCATGATCAGAAAAATTCCATGGATGGTATGATTGACGTACAAAATGTTCCATTCCATCACTGCCGCCATGCCATGTTTGTATTCTTTGAAAATGTCTTCCAGTAATGCGAA
>JAUVUV010000015.1 GCA_030604975.1 Candidatus Glassiibacteriota bacterium
GGCAAGTCACTATCACCTGGGATGACTTCCCGGTACACAACACTTATGATGATTACGCAGAAACATTCCAGGCCTCCCAGCTCGTCCTGCGGGACAGCCTTCCGGATAGATTTCCCAGGATTACAGGTTACCGCGCCAATGATTTCGAGGGCTTCCGGATTCACCGTTCGCTAACCGGGGAGCGCAAGGACTCCAAGCTGATCGCCCGGTTCGACCTGGACAACAAGATTGTCGATTACACGGTCACACGCACCCTAACCCAGGGCGGTTTCACCGGTACAGGGCCGTTCCTGCTCAAGCTTGGTGAAGACACCGGCCTTTCGTTCTCCTACGCGGACCGGGGTGAGGATATCGGTGGGCTGGTCAACGGGGCACCGATTTTCTACACAGTGACCTCCTACGATTACAACCCGTTCAACGCCGGTGGGGAATCGCTCGAGTCAAATATTGGTTTCAAGAGGCAGGACGCTCTGGGAAGGTTTATCCAGCAGGCAACCCCTCGCGCCGAGACCTCCTCGTTTCGACCGGGTAGCTCGGAATCCAGCCTTACTGCTGGAGACGGCTCAAGCCTTGACTCTGAGGGCCAGCCTCTGGTGGCCGACACTCTGGGCTCGAGCTCGGACACTGTAACCACCGACCCGCTCGACCCAACCAACCGCTCTGTTGTGCGCCATAACCTGGTGGTGGATTTCCGCAACCAGCCGAATCCACAGAAAGAAGCACTTGTGCCGGGCGAGGTTGAAATTGTTTTCGGCCAGGCCCTGCCCGACTCCGGGGTCTTTACCATTGACTCGGTCGAGGCGGCCGGTCCGGCAACACGCCTTTTCAACCTTTACTACCGCTACCGCGACTCCCACGGTAGAGTTGTAACCGGCCAGGCGCTCGAAAAGAGCTTTTCCTACAGCAAGCGCAATCGGGTAGCCACTTTCCATTTCGACGGCCGTGATGACACCCTGGGGGTTACCTACTCCGGGTCAGTCGAGATCTACCGCGGCGGACGGGCCGATGCCAAAGTGGCCCCCTTAAGGATCAACGGGACCACCGGCAGTCTGGCCAGCCCAGGAATCACTTACCCGCATCCCGATTACCGTTTTACCGCGATCCCGGCGACAATCACGTTTCCGGGCGAGCCGTTCGTGGTCTATCAGCCGATGAATATCGACCAGCTAAACAGCGAGTATATCGCCGGGGAAAGCGCCCGCACCACGAGCAACATGGCCGCCTTCGCCCCGGGCGATATCGAAATTGCCTGGGAAAGCGACTCCCGGGTCCGGGTGCGCGACCTGACTCACCGCACCGAGATCCGTTTCAGCGAGTTCACCGATGACGGCTGGGGTTTCCTGCCCCTGGACGACTTCTCCCACGAGGAAATCATTTGGCAGAGCCTTCACGTGCACCCCAAGCACAAGCGTAGCTACCGCCTGCGCCCGGAAGCCGTTTACCATCCGCACCCTGATAAGCCGGACAGCCTGAGTATGGCGCTCTATGTGCGGGGCGTGGAGCTTTTCCTCACCGGTATCGAGCGCAGGCCCGCATCCGGTGATCTCTGGCTGGTAAGGTGCGATTTCAACAACGCAGGCGGTGAGTTTGTCAGCCCTGTACCGGGACAGCGCGTGGTGTTCCGTTTCCTCAGCGCCACGGACAACCCTGAAGACGAGGTTATCTCCAAAGTACGTGTCGTACCGAACCCTTACCTTATTTCGAGTCCACTGGACGCCGGTCCCGGCAACAAGACTGTTATGTTCACCGGGCTGCCGCGCGAGTGTACGATCCGGATTTACACCATCTCAGGGGTGCTGGTAAACGTACTCGATCATGCTCCTGGTGTGCCGGAGAGTTCATTCAGCCCCTCCGACACCGGCGGCGGCACCCGCAGATTCAACCTTCGCAGCCGTTTCGGCCAGGAATTGGCCAGTGGCACCTATTATTTTCAAGTGGAAAGTAAACGGACAGGAGAGAAACATATCGGCAAGTTTTCGATAATTGATTGATTTTATTTCACAATTTTAATCGCGGCCAAAAGCTTTTTTGTACTTTTGTGCGCTTACAGAAAGTATAAAAATAGCGTTTTAATTATCTTTTTAATCATGCTTAAAGATTTGATAAAAATAATCGCTTGTCTAATAATTTACGCCTCTACTCTGAATGCGGCTGCTACCGGGAAATTCAACCCGGCGGCCGGGATCCCTGAGGGTTTCAGCGAGGCGGGCACACGGGCAGCGGAGTTTCTCACCATCCCGGTGGGCAGCCGGGGAGTGGCCCTGGGAGGAGCTTACGGAGCGCTGGCTGATGACATCAGCGCGGTATGGTGGAACCCTGCCGGGCTGGGTTTTCTCACCGGACCGCAACTCTTTCTCACCGTGGTGAACCAGCCCCTGGATGTAACTTACACCTACGCCGCCGGAGCGGTGCCTTTGTTAGAAGGCAAGCTCCTGATGGGTGGTTTTATGGGCATGCTGACCTTGGGAGACCAGGAAATCACCACTGTAACCCAGCCCGAGGGCACCGGGGCCATGTTCTCAAGCTACAGCATGCAGGCCGGGGCCTCTTTCGCCTGGAATTTTTCCGACCGCGCAAGTGCCGGGATCAATGTCAAGGCTGTGCACGAGGACATTGCGGGCAACACCCAGGGCACAATCGCCTTCGATCTCGGCACCAACTACCATACGGATTTTCTCGGGCGCGAAATCAGGCTGGCCTTCCTGATCCGCAATATCGGCGGCAACATGGCTTTCTCCGGCAACGGACTCAAAATCTCAGTCAAGCCGGAGGATCTCTATCCGGGTAACGACATCGCGCGCCAGGACCGCGAGGCCGTGCGCCGTGCCACGCGCTTCAAGCTGCCCACGAGCTTTCATATCGGGCTTGCCTATACCATTCATACCAGCGATCTCCATAACTGGCTCGCTGCAGTTGAGTTTTCCCAGAACAACAACATGCCGACCTCCTACAGTCTGGGAAGCGAACTAACCCGCAAAATAGGCAAAAACACCACCGCCGCAATGAGAGCGGGGTGGGAGTTCCGCGGAGATGAACTCGATCTTTCCGGCACCGAACGGCTGCGGGGCCTTTCAGCCGGCGGCGGGATAGCTTATGATTTCATCGCTTTCAAGGGCTCGATCGACTATGCCTACCGCAACTGGGGAAGGCTCAAATCGAGCCATCTGTTCTCCCTGAGTATTGCCTTCTGATACATCCCCACCCTCCAAGCCCGATGTAGTCACTTTATCTGGTGTTGTTCGTAAAAGCATGCTCCGAATGATGGGTTATTGTTGAAGGGGTGGCCATGCCTTAATAATCTCAGGAAAGCTAATTCATTAGGAGTATTATTTCGCTCACCTTTCCTGATACTTTTTATGCATTAAATAGTGGGAGTGATCCCTGGGGGAGGCCGGATATGTTTATTTTCTTTTCCTGATCCAGGCGCTTCGAGGTGGGCGGATATTCTCGAGGATCAGAATCTGGTAGGAGTTGTTGTTATCGACTGTTACGCAAAGGGGGAGTACCTTTAGGCGGAACCTGTCGAGACGGGTGGCAAACTGCCGGTCATTTCTGTAAAGCTCTGCTATGCGATCCGCTTCGCTAATCGCCTCCGAAAGCGTCTGGCTTACATCCATCTCGCTGCCCGTGCCCCACTTATCGGTGATTTTGAACATCACGTCCTCCAGCTCCCGATCGCACGCGGACTTGTCCGCGCTGCCCTCCTGAACCTGGCGAGCCAGCTCACGGCAGGCACAGATGAGCTCTATCGCCCTGTAGTGGGGTAAACTGGTATTCTCGAATTTGGGAAAAACCCCGTGCTCGAGCAGGACTTGAAAAACCTCATCGGTGAAAAGGTCCTCGATCGTGTTCTGCAGGAGAACGTTGCGTTCCACCTCCTGTTGCCATTTCTGATTAGAGGTCAGTACTTGGGATAGAATAACGGTTATGGTTTCCCTGTCCATGATTCTTATCTAAGGTTATGAGGTTTTCCCTGCAGGTACATTTATTAATGCAAAAGGCAATTTTCATACTTTGCGTTTCAATATAAAAGCAAGGACGCCATTGCAACAAGAGCTTTTTCACTTCCGCCGGCCACCCATTTCGAACAATTTCCCCAGAGTTAAAACTCTTGCATGCTTAAAGGCTTCTATATAGTGTAAATAAAATGGGTTTTCACTATTTTTCGCGCTTTGTGCTGCGATTATCAGTCGATCTGAATAGATAGCTTCCGCCTGCGCTTACCGGAAGCGGTGTTTTGATACATGATCGAGACCAAAAACCATTTAAGGAAGCATGGGGCGTAATCATGCTGAAAAAAAGGCTTGTCCTTTTACCTCTGTTTTCAATCTGTTTAGTCTGTATCGGGGTACCGGCCTATTTGGCTGCACGCCAGCTGACTGTGGTGCAGGACAAGGCGCCGATGTTCAAGGAGCCGTCGATTTCCTCGCCAATTATTAAGTACCTGGAAAAAAATTCGAAACTCAACCTTCTGGCGGTGGAAGATTCGTTTTATCTGGTTAGCTACGGCGGATACGAGGGTTGGGTTATTCCATACAGTGTACGTGATGAATCAGGCGGCGAGGAGGTGGAGGAGAGCCCGGGCAGTCAGGCTGTAACCGAGGACAGCCTGCGGTCGGAGGTCGACCAGGATCTGGCCTCGGGACGCTACCTGGTGGTGTCCAACCGCTGGGCGAACGTGCGTGAGGGTCCCGGCCTGAATTACAAAATTATCGGCAAGGTTTACGAGGGCCAGAGGCTGGAGAAATTTATCAAGCGCGGCCGGTGGCACCGGGTCAGGCTTCCGGACTCCAAGATCGGGTTTGTCCGGGAAGACCTGGTGTCCGATCCTTCGCGGGAAGCCCAAAAAGCTGCAAATTCCCGGTCTGGTGAGTCATATGGGGAAAGCTACGCTGCAGGGGAAAGTCAGACACTGGCCCAGAGAGTGAACCAGTTGGAAAAAGAGGTAGCTGAGCTGCAGAAGGCGCTCCGGGAGACCCAGGTTCTCCTGCTCCAGCTCCAGGGTTCCAGAAGTGGTGTGGGTCTGCCAGGAATCTTGCCCCAAAGCCCCGTTTCTAGAACTCTGGAGGGCGATGTCCGCTCACAGTACGGGAAAAAGCTGATTATCGGAAACAAGGCAACCAAGTTTTACCATCTTCCGGGTAGCAAATTCTACGATAAAATTCCTGAGGAATTCCGGGTCTATTTCAACACTGAGGAACTGGCGAAAAAAGCAGGTTACACCAAATCGCTGAACTAGCCTGATCAGGCCGTTTTTGCCTTTTTGGCTCCGGTTTTCCTCAGACTCTTGCAAGCTTCTTCCTGCGTGTCGTAAATATCGAACCAGCGATCAAGCTTGGTTTTGCTGAAAATCCGTTGCAGTTCCTTGTTCAGGTTGGTAAGCGAAAGACGGCCCCCGCCTTTATAGACGTTACGGCTAAGGTTAACCAGCACACTCAAACCGAAACCGTCGATGTACTCGGTTTCTCTGAGATCCATGACGATGGCTTTGCGGTTCTTAGCTTCGAACTCGCTGAACAGATCCTTCAGGGTTTGAGTGTTTTGAAAGTTGATCTGGCCCTTAACCTCGGCGACTGCAATGTCGTCGATTTCGTGAGTGGTAATGGTCATTTAAAGCTCCTCTGATTGGTTGCAAATTTTTTCATTAAACCTTTGCAACACCTTACTCGATAATAATAATGGGCTTTGTCTACTGATCGGGGGCTAATCAGAGGCGGAAAAATTCTCATTATCGGCCCCGGGGGCTGAAGGCCGATCCTAACCGCGGTGGTTAGTACGGTTTATGAAAGAGCAATTTCTGTACCACAACAGAGAGTGAAGGAAAAATATTTTACTCGAACAAATAACTCTCTGAAAACTATTCAATTATGGTACCGGGCCGAGGGTGTTAAACTCGAGATCCGATAGGCATTCTCAGTTCCCCTTGCAAAACTTGCCCATCGTCCGGGAGTTGTTTTTGCTTCTTAAACAGGAACAGATATGGAAGAACAAGCGTCGGAAAACGAATTGACCCAGGATTCTCCGGAAGCCGAAATCGGCAGTGAAGACTCCAAATCAAGTGGTTCTGCCTGGGTTAACCTCAAATTCCTGATAGCCGTGGTTATAGCCGGTGGACTGCTTGCTTTGGTGACATCTTTCTGGATCTTCCGCGAAAGTCAGCCGCAGGAAGTCCAGCCAACCCTGACCGAACCCCCGAAGCCTCTGATCGCCAGTTCGCGGGCCATGGACATCCGCACCAGGCGAAGCCGGATGCGGACCGAGTATCGAAGTTCGCATAATCAATACCTGATGAAAGAAAAAGGCCAACAGGGCATGGTCTGGCTGGCCTCCCAGGCCGAGCTCACCCTTCTTACCGGGCTTTTCAATCACTACATGGAAATCACCGCCCGTTTCTACGAAATATTCCGCATTCTCTCCAATAATTATCTCAACGAACGCTGGCAACTCCTTTCTCTGTTCGAAAATGAAATTCTGCCCAAATTCGATAACGCAGAGCGAAGAAGAAAGCTGTTGCGCAGACGAATCGGGCACAATCCTGCGCTCGAGCTTTTCGACAACCTCGATTATATCGCATTCTACGATAGCATTGCAGTTCACTCTTTTTATAGTTACCTCAAAGAAGGCGGGCAGAGTGAATTCAACACTGCCATAGAAAATGTCAACACTGCCAAGTTCATGATTAAGGATTTCTGGAAGTATTTCCAGCGAAACCTCACTGAATACGAAGTCAATTACAGACCTTCCCCTGAAGTATGGCGAAGGTATTACGCCCCGTGGGAGCTAAAGAAGCCTTGAAACCGAGAATATTCAATCTCCTAGTTGTAATAGCAGTTGTTAGCCTTGCTCTCACTTTTTGTGAGGAGGAAAAAAAGGAAGGCGAAAAGGATACAGAGGAACAGTCCGTGGTAGTCGAAAGCCTTTTCCTTACACCCTCGGATTCGACAAGGTGGCTGGGATATTTGAGTTTCGCACCTCAGGACACCGCCCTGGCCTATCTCATGATGGGCACGCTTTATCTGGCCAACGATGCGCCGGAAGGCGCCTTGCATTATCTCAATATCGCCTCCGAGCACGATCCCGACCGGCCTGTGATCTATCTAAATCTCGGCTATACTTATAATAATCTCGGCGAGTACGAAAAAGCCACTGAAGCTTTTCGGACGTACATCCAGAGAAACCCTGGCAGTATTCTCTCCCAGGAAATTTTCCGTATCGTGGAAAAATACCGCAGCATTCAGAGTGAAACCGAAATCCCCTGATCTTCGCTTTCCTCATAGTTGACAAAAGCATCCAGAAATTATACTATCTTTCATCAGGATCCTACGGGTGTCGCAACTCCACCCCGTTCAAAACTGAAGTCAGCCGCACGGGGTTCAGGCGTACCCTGTATCAAATGTCGATTTGAACACCTCCGCAGCCCTGATCTGCTGCTTTTGAGATAGCCATGAATGTGAAAAACCCTGCCGCAAATCGCATTTATCTGGACCACAATGCAACCACCCCACTTCATCCCCAGGTGCTTGAGGCAATGCTTCCTTATTTGAGAGAGAATTACGGCAATGCCTCCAGCATCCACGCCGAGGGCCGCGCAGCCCGGACTGCAATCGACAGGGCGCGCTCTCAGGTCGCTAAACTTCTTGGAGCCAATGATGATGAAATCTACTTTACCAGCGGAGGCACTGAAAGCAACAACCTTGCCATCCGGGGAGTGGTCGAACAGGCTGATAGAGAAAAAAGCCGGCTGGTAACCTCGAGCGTGGAGCATCATGCAGTCTTGCAGCCAATGCAGCGGCTGGCCGAACAGGGTTTCGAGCTCTCTATCCTGCCTGTTGACAAATACGGCAGTGTCAACCCGGAGGATTTACAGCACAGCCTGGCAGCCGGAACTACCCTGCTGGTAAGCGTTATCGCCGCAAACAACGAGGTCGGCACTCTCCAGCCTGTGGAAAAACTGGGGAATATTTGCCGCCAGGCCGGTGTTATCTTTCACGTGGACGCAGTTCAGGCAGTGGGCAGGATAGAGATTGACCTGTGTTCCCTGCCGGTTGAGCTTCTCTCAATCAGCGGGCATAAGATTTACGGTCCCAAGGGTATCGGCGCACTCTATGTGCGCAGGGGCGTGAAACTGCAGCCCCAGCTGTTCGGCGGGTCTCACGAGCGGGGCTTTCGCGCCGGAACCGAAAACGTGGCCGGAATAGTCGGACTGGGCGAGGCCTGCGAGCTTCTCAGAGTTGAATCCGGCCAACACAATAAGCAGATACGCCTTTTGCGAGATAGTCTCTGGGAAGGGCTCCAGAAAAAACTCGACGGAGTTCATCTCAATGGACACCCTGAAAACAGGCTGATCAATACATTGAATGTCTCCTTCGAGGGCGTGGAGGGCGAGGCGCTGCTTTTGAATCTCGACCTCAAGGGAATTGCCTGTTCCAGCGGTTCGGCATGCGCCAGCGGCTCTCTGGAACCATCTCACGTGCTCACCGCGATGGGAATGCCGCCTGAGCTGGCCCAGGCCTCGGTGCGTTTCAGCCTCGGCAGGGACAATACCGCCGACCAGATCGAACGGGTTATCGAGATTGTGGCCCGGGTGGTCTGTCGCCTGCGCTCGATGAATATTTAGCTTTAGACAATCAGGCGTCTTTGGTGCCAAAGCGATCCTTATTGATAATAGATTGAAAATATTCGGGCGAGGTATGCCTCGCCCCTGCGAATTTTCATGAACAAACTCTGCCATGCTCACTCTCGGAATAGAAACCTCCTGTGATGAGACCTCCGTGGCCCTGCTGGAGGGAGAAAAAAAGCTGCTCAGCCACCTGATCCTGAGCCAGATGGAGCACGAGCGTTTCGGAGGGGTGGTGCCGGAGCTGGCAAGCCGCGCCCACCAGAAAGTTCTTTTGCCGCTGGTTGAACAGGCTTTTGGCGAGGCGAAATGCAAGCCGGAAGAAATTGACCTGATTGGAGTGACTTTAGGCCCCGGGCTGATCGGCTCGCTGCTGGTCGGAATCTGCACGGCCAAGACTCTCGCCCTGAGTCTGGACAAGCCGCTAATCGGGGTAAACCATGTCGAGGCCCATCTGATGGCGAACCTCCTGCTGGAGGAACCTCCCCAGCCGCCTTTTGTTGCACTTCTTATCTCAGGCGGACACACTCTTCTGATCAAGGTCGACTGCTGGGGCCAGTATCTGATCCTCGGCCGCAGCCGGGATGACGCGGTAGGGGAATCTTTCGACAAAGCAGCCAAAATGCTCGGTCTCGTCTATCCCGGCGGCCCGGCTATCGAGAAAGCAGCCGCAAGCGGCAATCCTGAGGCTTTCGCCTTCCCCAGGCCAATGATCAAGGACCCATCACTGGATATGAGTTTTTCAGGACTCAAGACCGCTGTTCTTTACGAGGTGGAAGACCTCAAAAAAGCGGGCGGATTCTATGGCGTGCTGGCTGACCTTGCCGCTTCTTTCCAGGCTGCAGCGGTCGAGGTGCTGATTGAAAAATCTCTGCGCGCCTGTGCCAGAATCTCGGCAAGGACACTGGTCGTGGCCGGCGGCGTGGCCAGGAACAAGGACCTTCGCGAAAACCTCACCTTACGCAGTGATAGGGCAGGCATAAAGGTAATTTTTCCACCTTTCAATCTCTGCACTGACAACGCGGCGATGATTGCCCGTACCGCCCTTTTCCATTTCCGCAACGGCCGCACAGACAGCCTCGATGTCAGAGCATACGCCACCGGCAGTCTCGACTGGCCCACGGCCAGTTTTTAGATTACCAATCCTTTTTGATCCACCTTTCCCTCAATTTTGTCTTGAGAGCCTCGCCTCCTGGCTGCTATATTAGTGGCGCGTTCGGTTTTCGCACAAGCTGAGTTTATTTTGGGGGGGAGGCGCTCGACCTTCCTTGATTAAAGGATTTTACTATGAAAATCATCCTCGCGCCGGACTCTTTCAAGGGCACGTTCACTGCCAGCCAGGTCAGTGACTCTTTCGCCGCTGGTGTGAAAACCGTGCTGTCTGAAGCTGAACTGGTAAAACTTCCCCTGGCCGACGGCGGAGAGGGAACCCTGGAAACACTTTTTGCGGTCAAAGGTGGAGCGATTCACAGATGCAAAGCCAGCGATCCCCTGGGGCGCGAAATCGAGGTAGAGTATGCCATCCTCCCCGGCGGCGAAGCGTTGGTGGAAATGGCACGGAGTTCTGGACTTGTCCTGTTGGCCGAGAGCGAACGCAATCCCTGGGTTGTCGGGACTTATGGCCTGGGAATGGTTATCCGCGCCGCCCTTGCGGAGAAAATCCGGGCGCTGACTATCACACTCGGGGGATCGGCCACTGTGGATGGCGGGGTGGGCATGGCCCGCGCACTCGGCTACCGGTTTCCCGGCAGCCGGGGCGAGCTGATCAACCGGGAAGGCGGGCAGGTTCTGGCTGAAATCTCACTGATCGATAAGGCGCACGCCGACAGCCGCCTTGCAACTCTGGAGGTACGTGCCCTATGCGATGTGCGTAATGTGCTGCTCGGCCCTTCAGGCGCGGCACGTGTCTTTGCGCCTCAAAAAGGCGCCGACCCTGCAATGGTGGAGCGCCTTGAGCAAGGAATGGCCAATCTGGCCCAGCGGATAGCACAAGACCTAAGCGTTAAAGTGGACAATATATCCGGTGCCGGAGCTGCTGGAGGGCTTGGCGCCGCAGTAGTCGGTTTCCTTGGTGGCAGGCTTGTGCCCGGAATAGATTACGTGCTCGAAACGCTCGATTTCGACATGGCACTGGCCGGGGCGGATCTGGTAATTACTGGCGAGGGCTCTTTCGATTCCCAAAGCCTCGCTGGGAAAGTGATTTCCGGTGTGCTGCAGAAAGCCTCGAAGCGCGGCATACCTGTGGCCGTTGTCTGCGGCCGTCGCGGCCAGGTTCCGAAATCGGTTCGAGTCTTCTCCGGGGCGGATCTGCCTGGAAAACAGGAAACCGGTTCCCTGCTCAGCCTCGATGATCTTTCCTTCCTGGCAGCCGAGGCGGTACGCAGTTTTGCCCTGAAATAAACTCTAGAATCTCGATTACGATTGGAGATTGCTAAATCATGGCAAGCGGTAAGGGCACAACCAACGCGAATGTTGTCTTTCCGATGCCCAGGGGCGGGCCGTATACCTATCTCGCTCCGGAGGGCCATGAGCAGCCTTTGCTGCCCGGAATCCGTGTGGTGGCGCCGTTCGGCAGAAGGATACTGACTGGTATCGTGGTAGAGGCGAATGTAACCCCTCCTAAAGGGATCAGGCTCAAAAGGCTGAAAGCGATTATAGACGATCATCCCCTGGTGCCGCAGGAACTACTTGATCTGGCGCGCTGGATCTCGCGATATTATTTCTGCGATTTCGGGGAAGCTATCCGCGCAGTGGTACCCGGGATTTTTATGCGTGTCGGCGACCAGAGGATCAGGCTCATAGAGGGGATCAAGCCTACCGGGTTAAAACTGTCTGCCCTGCAGGGTAAAATCTTCGATATCCTGCTTGCAGAGGGCCAGCTCCTTCAAAGCCGCCTTACCAAACGCCTGAAATCGAAAAGCCTTTCGCAGTCTTTGGCATCTCTTGCCGAGATGGGCCTGATCGAGATCACCGACCACCTTCCCCTTCTCCCCAAGGCCAGGCTACGCACCATGGTGGAAGCCTGCAAGGAAACTCCTCCGGATGATGAACTGAAGGGACTTTTCACCAGAGCGCCGCGCCAGCGCGAGTGCCTGAAGTTCCTTCAAGGCATGGCCGGCCCGGTGGAGCTGAGCCTGCTAACCAGGTTCAATTTCAGCTCCGCGATTGTCGGTGCCCTGGCCCAAAAAGGCCTGATCAACAAGTACCAGGTCTATGATCCCCGCGATCCATTCAGACACGTAAATTTTCCCGACTACCAGGCTCCTGAACCTTCCCCGGACCAGAAAGAGGTGATTGGGAACCTCGAGGAATCACTGGACAGCCACAATGTCTTTCTTCTTCATGGCGTGACCGGAAGCGGCAAGACCCTGGTCTACATAGAACTTTTGCGCCCGGTTCTGGAAGCCGGCAAACAGGCGATTATCCTCGTTCCTGAAATCGCGCTCACCCCACAGACTACGGGTCGTTTCAGGGCGGTTTTCGGCCCACGGGTGACCGTACTGCATAGCGGCCTCTCCGACGGCGAACGTTACGATATCTGGCGGCAGATCAGCCAGGGAAAATACTCAGTCGCCGTGGGAGCACGCTCAGCCGTGTTTGCCCCTTTTAATAACCTGGGGATAATAATCATCGATGAGGAACACGAGCATACTTACAAGGAGACGGAATACATCCCCCGTTACCACGCCCGTGAGGTGGCGACCTGGCGGATGAGTCGGGCTGGGAGGCCGGTGATCCTGGGTTCAGCCACCCCGAGCCTGGAAAGCTACCACAGGGCACGGGAAGGAGATTATCTCCTTCTCGAACTCCCGGAAAGAGCCCGGGGATTCCCTATGCCGCAGGTCAATATTTTCGACCTGCGCAAAAGCTGGTCTAAAAAAAAGCCTTCCCTTGTAAGCGAAAGGCTTTCTAAAGAGATCGATTTCGCCCTCCAGGCAAAGGGCCAGGTGCTCCTGCTGCTCAACCGACGGGGATTCAACATATTTATGATCTGCGAGGAATGCGGCCAGGTTGCCGAGTGCCGCCACTGCCGCATTTCTCTCACCCTGCACCGGCGACTCAACCGCCTTCTCTGCCACTACTGCGGCTCCCAGGACCCCATCCTCTCCGCCTGCCCAGCCTGCGGTTCAAAACGGCTGGTTCCCATGGGAGTCGGCACCGAGCAGGTGGAAAGTATCCTCAAAGAAAAGTTTCCGGATCGGGTAATCGACCGGATGGACTCGGATACAACAGGCGGCAAATGGTCTCACCACAAGATCCTCGAACGCCTCCGCTCAGGTGCCACTGATATCCTCGTGGGTACTCAGATGATCGCCA
>JAUVUV010000488.1 GCA_030604975.1 Candidatus Glassiibacteriota bacterium
CCCCGCCCCTTGGAGTAGAAGGGTAGGCCCCCTTTACTGCGGGCCCGGTACAGATGTACATCACGCCCTTATCTCCATTATCGGGCAGAGCGATACCCACGCTAGCGTTTCCCAGATTGCAGATCTTCGCATTCCAGCCCTTGCCGAGACCTGCGCGGTAGACCTTCATGAATTCGTCATCAACAGGAGAGGGAGGAGGATCCCCTGTGAAGCGCCACATCATTTTGGCAAAATTGAGGTCAATTTTGCCATGGTATCTGGTGAACATGGTCCATAGCTCTTTGTTTCGGGAGATACTTGAAATTCTATTGTTTGGACTCGCCCAACCTGCATGCTCCGTAAAAGTCAGACCTTTAGCGACCTCCTTCATCTCCTCGTTGAAGTAATTATTCGTGCAGTAGATGAAATCCGTCTCGCCAAAGTCACCGGTTTTCCTGACGCTTTTGACATCAGATGTTAATTCGACAACGTAAGCATTCCCCTTCACGTCGGCGATCAACCAGCTCGAGTCTTCGTCTATTTTCCAGGAAATCAGCATGTTCTTGGCCTCCTCGGCGCTGTCGGCAAAGCGCATCATGGGCAGGATCGCACTGTGGAAGGGGAGGCCGTAGTCGCCGAGGTCGCTGTCGATGTCCCCCATCCCCAACGTTTGCCCTACAAAGACACCCTTGTTGTTCATAGAAGGCTTGTGTGCAAGATAGCCCGCTATGGCTGGATTCATATAGCTATTACCGTTATCAGGAAAAACGACCATGACTACCGCGTGGAAAAAAGTCCTGTCCTGGCTGTCTCCACCGATGAGACGGCCATCCAGGGTAGTGCTTCCCCAAGCCGCCCAGGTGGAGCACCCCATGTACAGCTTTTCGTTTTCAGCACCTTTGGGATAGTTCCAAGTCGGGCCAGGGTTTCCTTGGCCGGCATTCAACAGAAGAGCATCGATGTAGGTGATATCATAGCCTGCATCTTGGGCGCCAGCGGCCATGCCTTTCATTTGCTCAATGATTTCAGGCGCATATTTTTTTATGTACCACTGGTATGCTTTGATTGTATGCAGAATATCCTCACGGCTTTGCTTGTTCAGTGCCGTAGCCCAGGATGCCTCTTTTCTCATGATAAGGATGGGGCCGGCCTGCTGGCCATACTGGTAGCCCATCTCGTAATCCGAGCCTTGAAGAATGACGACAGGCATGATGCTCGGCGGCAGGAGCCCTGATGCGGATTTTGGCTCAGATGTAAAGATGGCCAGGGTTGTGATGGAAAGCAACACAATCAAGGTCAGGAAAAGACGATAAGATTTTTTTATTCTTTTCACTGGCGTTCTCCTTTTATTATTATCAATTCTATAAGATATTTAAGGAATTTAATCACGAGCAACATCCTATGCTTTTCAGGAATATTTTGTAACTTCCTTTATATTAAAGCTACAGGCATACACATAAAAAGATCCAAGGCATACCGTAACAATCAGATGCATTTCTTTTTTAGGGCACATTTTTTTTTGATCATCTGGTTTCTCAATTGTCGTTCGCGGTTTTTACACGCTCGTAGAGTAATCTTCCATTTTCGTCAAAGAAAGAAAAACGAATTTGAGGCCGCTTCTTGCTCTGGCTGGCAGTTACATTCACACGAAGAAAACCCCCAGATGCCTCCTTCTGGAGATAGGGCTGAGTGATTTTGGCTTCGGGATCAGTCGATTCGGGATCTCCTGGTTCTCTTCCCAGTCGAGAATTAGCATCCACCAATGCGCCGCAGGCGAACTCTTCGAACCCACTCGGGTGAATGGAATGAAATTGCCAGTGTCTGTCCCCGCATACGATATAAAAGTTCTTTGTTAAAAAGCCATGTTCAAGGAGCCAGGAAAAAAATTCATCTGCTTCAAACCTGAAGCCTGTTTTATTGGTGTGATTATCTGATTTGTATCTATCATCCGGCCCAACCATCGGAGTGGGAGAAATAAGAATCTTGAATGTCGCTTTACTTGCAAGCAAAGTTCTTTTCAGCCACTCTTTCTGCTCTTTTCCCCATATTGTCTTATTCGGACCATCAGGCATATTATTAGGGCTCCGATAATCACGACCCTCCACAAGCCATATCTGAAGCAATCTATTTATTTGATGAGTTCGGTAAGTGACAGGGCTTAAGTCCGTGGGATCAACCACAGGAAGCTGTTCAAGAAAGGTGGCTACTCCCAGTTCATGGGAAGGCTCCCAACCTCCCTTCTCTTTGCGATACTGTCTTGTGTGTATATCAGAATCTGAGTAGCGATCGGAATCATTGAAACGATAATCATGGTCGTCTTTTTCCCAATATGTGGGGGTCCGAGCGAAGAGGTTCACGTAACGGGGCTGCACAAACTGCTCATGGTATTTTTTTCTTAACTCCTGCTGTGTTTGAGCAGCAGGCTCAAACGGCTCGTCATAGTAAACGTTGTCACCTGTTCCAACGAAAAAGTCTGGATGCATACTGAGAATAG
>JAUVUV010000159.1 GCA_030604975.1 Candidatus Glassiibacteriota bacterium
CCGCGAAACATTGTCCTCTCACGCTCGAACCACCACGTACAGCCGTAGAGGCTTGCTCCGGCCAGGACGACGAGTGAGGCGTAGACTTCGGCCAGAAGTCCCGGCGCGATGGTTCCGGAGATAATCTCCTTGGCCGCCCGCGAAACGTTGAGAATTGGAATCAGGGCTGTTTTTACATTCAGCTCAATGCCTGGGAGAAGCGCGATGAAAACCGGCACGATGATGACAATGTTGAGAGGAGTGATCAGGCTTTGAGCTTCTTTGAACGATCTTGCGAAGATGGACAGAGAAAGCATGCAGGCGGCAAAAAATATAGACAGAGGAAACAGCAGAGAGAAGATCAATGCAAGAGTGCCGGGTGCCAGGATATTCTTGACTACGTCCAGCAATTCCGGGGGAATGGGCAGTGATTTAAATTGCATTACGGCCACAAACAGCCCTGTCATGGAAACAGCGGCGGATACGAGCCCGGCAAGGACGATCACGCTGAACTTGCCCACCAGGATCTGGAAACGGCTGGCAGGTGTGGTCAGCAGAGTTTCCAGAGTGCCTCGCTCTTTTTCTCCGGCGCCCAGGTCGATAGCCGGATACATTCCCCCCAGAAAGCAGAAAATGACGAATATATACGGCAGAAACCCTCCTACCACTTGTCCCACTTTTTCCTTTATCGAGGCAACGTCATGCTCTTCGACACGAACCGCGCTGACGATTTTTCGATCCAGGCTCAATTTCTCGAAACGCTCCGATAGCAGCCTTTTCTCGAAATCATTTATCAAAGGTCGCAGGCGTGATCTGGTAATGTTCTGGTCTTTGGTGGATTTGAAATAGAGAACTATTTTCCCTTCCTCGAGCTCTGCCACCTGCCTGTCGAAATCCTCGCCAAAAAGGATGGCCGCATCCAGGCTGTCTTGCTGAATAAGCTCCTGGGTATTCTCGGCCCGGATGTCTTCCCTGATCTGCAGATCTTCCCTGCTCAAGAGCGAATCTCTGAATGCCTGGGCATTTCCATAGGTCAGCACCCCGACCCTCAATTTTTTTTCTTCGGCTTTCCTGATCTGGGAAATTTGGACCTTGAAGACGATTGCCATCAGGACCGGAAAAAGCAGTATCGGAATGACCACCATCATCAGCAGGGTACGGCGATCTCGCAGGGTATCGATCAATTCTTTCTTGAAAATCGTGATGACCGTATTCATCTTCAAGCCTCCTCTACCAGACGGATAAACTCATCCTCGACAGACTTGGTCTGCATCCGGCCTAGAAATTCTTCGTAGGTGTCGTTAAAGCACAGCTGTCCCTTGTGGATGATGGCGAGATCATCGCTGAGCAGGCTCACTTCGCCCATCCGGTGCGTGGAAAAAACAATTGTCTTCCCGGCATCCTTGCAGCTGCGGATCAGCTGGATGATGTTTCGCGAGGTGACTACGTCCAGGCCTACCGTGGGCTCGTCGAAGACTACGACCTCAGGATCGTGGATCATCGTCCGAACTATGGACACTTTCTGGCGCATCCCGGAAGACAGCTTGCCGATCCGGCGGTTGGCGAAATCGTTCATATCCAGCAGAGCGAACAATTCCTCCCGGCGGCGCTGGAACTCGTTCTTCTCCATACCGTAGAGATCAGCGAAGTACTTCACCAGCTCGTTCGGGGTCAGCCTGCCATAGAGTCCGGTGCTTCCGGTGAGAAATCCCATGCGGCGACGGATTTCCTGTGGCTGCCGAGCGACGTCGTATCCCATCACTGTGATCGTTCCCGAGGTGGGTTTCAGCATGGTGGCAATCATGCGCAATGCGGTAGTTTTTCCGGCACCGTTGGGTCCCAGAATAGTGAATATTCTTCCCGGAGTACAGGTGAAACTGACTTCACGGACAGCATCAATCGTCGATCCCGAGAAATCCTCACCCCGCTCCCGCTTCTGCTGGCGTGACAATTTGAACGTCTTCGTTAATTGTTTAACAACTATCATAACCGACACCTCTGAATCGTTAGCTTACCTGATACATTTTCGGAGTTCCGGAGAAGTGCGTGAGATTTTCTCTCCAAAACAATATACTTTAAGCTTCCTCTGAGGATTCCAACTCAACCCGGAACAGCATGTAAATCAACCCAGGTTTTTCTCTATTTCCGCCAGAAGTTCTTTGTAGGTCCGGGTAACAGGGAACTGGGGGAATTCCTTGATCACATTCTCGGGTGGGCGAAAAAGTATCCCTGCATCCGCCTCGCTGAGCATGGTGGTGTCATTGTAAGAGTCACCGACTGCGATCACCTTGAACTGGAGGCTGTGCATGGCCTTGACTGACATGCGCTTGCCGTCTTTCTGCCTCAGCCTGTAATCGGCAATCCGGCCGTCTGGTTCGATCACCAGGCTGTTGCAGAACAACACCGGCCGGCCGAGTTTCTCCATCATCGGGCCGGCGAACTCATAGTAGGTATCCGAGAGAATGATCACCTGGCATCTGGCGCGCAGGCTGTCGAGAAACTCCCTGGCTCCCTCCAGTGGCTCCAGAGTGCGGATTACGGATTGGATATCACCGATTTTCAGGTTGTTTTCGTCCAGGATTTTCAAGCGCATGCGCATCAGCTCATCATAGTCGCTCACGTCCCTGGTGGTCAGGCGCAGTTTCTCGATACCTGTGCTCTCGGCGACATTGATCCAGACCTCGGGGGTGAGTACTCCTTCCAGATCGAGACAGGTCACTACTGGCATTGATTTTTATCTCCTGCTTGGAATTCAGAATGACTCTTTTCATGCACTGCGGATCAGCATAAAATTTTCATGGCAGTGATATAAAAAACTGCCGGTCGGAAGTCAACCGCAAAAGGTTTGCCGTACCGATTCTATCGCGCATGAACCGCAAGGCTGTCGCTGAACCGGTCTATTTCTACATGGGCCTCCTCCACTGAAAGGTCGCGGTGGATCAAATTAAATTAAAATGTTAAATTTTCAGCCTTCTTCCAGCAATTTTTCGAAACAGGACTCGGTTTCCTTTATGGTTCGCTCGATATTGAAATCCACCAGGGCGCGCCTGCGTCCCCGCTCTCTGAACGAATCAGCAAGCTCTGAGTCGTTCAGCACCCGGTTGACTTTATCTGCCAGGTCCCGCGGGTCGAGAGGATCAAAAAGAAGTCCGCTCACTCCATCCTCCACCACCTCCGGGTTGCCTCCCCATCGGCTTGCCACCACCGGAACCCCCATGGCCATGGACTCGAGCACTGTCTGGCTCAGACCCTCGATCAGGGAGGGCAGAACACTCACGCTGAGCAGGCGGTAGAACGGCAAAACCCGGTCTCTATGAGCAAGGATAATAACCCGCTGGCCCGGATTGATCCTTTTGATCAGTTGCCTCCATTCCGGCTGCTCGCCCGGGCCGACTATCAATATCACCGCTTCCTGGGGCAGGTAAGGTGTTGCGGCAAGGAGCACATCCTGCCTTTTCCTGCGGGCGATACAGCCGATCACAACCGTATCCGGTTCGAGATCCAGTTCCTTGCGCAGCTCCTCGACCTCGGCCTGCTCCACTGTCTCGTATTTTTCAGCCGGGGTTCCGTTATAGATTACCACAATCTTCGAGCCTGCGGTCCAGCGCTTTTCAAGGGCCTGGGCCACCGCACTGCTGACCGCGATGATTCGATCGGCCGCAAAGTTGGACAGAAGGCAGCTCATATGGCTTGAATCAGGCATCTGCCGCCGGGTGAATACAATTTTGGCCCGCATACCGAAAAAAAATTTCGCCCACATCACAGAATAACGGTCCTGGCTGGATTGCGGGTTTACGATCTGGATCTCCTCTTCCCGGCAGAGCCGCGCAATATCGCGAGCCGCAGTCCATCCGAACCGCGAAAAGCACATCGGAACTACTTTCACCGGGCTTTCCCGCAAAACACCGTAAACTCTCGATCTTTCGCTGCAGGCGAAAAAAACCCCATGCCCCCGCCTGGCAAGACCCTCACTGAGGTAAATCATCGACTGGGTACTACCTCCAAGATCTCCCTGGTATGTAAGCATCAGAAGGTTCATAGAGTTAAAATAGCAAGGTTTGAATCTGCTGTAAACGTTATCCTGGCAATCGATTTCAATTTTAATTGCATTTTCCTATTTTCTGTCTGTTCCCTATTGCCAAACCGGGGGATTTTTGTTATATTAATTCGTGTAACACGTTTTTAAATATGGTAACACCCTAAAATGGGAAATGTGATGAACAAACGATTTTCTGTCAGCTTTTCTTTTTTGCTCCTGCTGGCTGCCACCGCCTTAACCGCGGCTCCAGCGGCGGAACCGGATACAATCTATGAACTCCCGCCGGTTATTATCGTGGGAAAGGCAATAGTGGATGAAATCGTGATCAGGAACAACTCCTCGGTCCTCACCCGTATCAGCATGCAGCAGATAAAGGATCTCAACGCCATGGACCTGCCCTCAGCGCTGCGCAGAGTACCCGGCATATCGATCTCCCGGTATAATCTGGTCGGCAGCTACGGGGGTGGTGAAGGCGGTGCGATATATATTCGCGGGCAGGGCACTGAACGGCCGGGAGCCGCGATCCAGACCCTGGTCGACGGCGTGCCCAAATTTGTCGGTGTCTGGACTCACCCGTTGATGGACTTACACAGCATAGACCACCTCGAGCGGATCGATATCTACAAATCCCCCCAGCCGGTGCGCTGGGGAAACATGAGTCTCGGCGCGGTTAATCTGGTGAGCCGAAGGATGCACAGGGAGGGCACGAAAACCGATATCACGGTCTCCGGCGGACAGGAGAACACGTACAACATGGTTTTTAACCACGGCGGAAAATTCCGCTCATTCGATTACTATTTCGGCAGTAGTTTAAAAGGCACTGACGGGCACAGGCCGCAGGCCGACGGCCAGTTAAGAAGCTACTGGGGTCGTGTCGGATACGAGTTCAATAACGAGTGGGATATCTCCCTTATCACCTCGGCCTCGGATAACTGGGCGGATGACCCAGGCCCGATCGAAGGCCCTGTGCCAAAACGCGCACGATACAATACTGAGGCTCTGACACTCAACCTTACGCTAGCCAACCGCAGCGAAAAGACAAACGGATTTATCAGGCTTTACATGGACGACGGCAAGATAAACTGGGAGCAGTGGAGCGGAGAGACCAACAACTGGTTCAACTCCAGCACAGACTGGCTGAACCGGGGGCTCCGAATCCAGCAAAACCTGATGTTCACCGATGCCACGGAATTGACTCTCGGTTTCGATTACGATTCCTACGGCGGCAAGTTTGTCGAGGAGCATGCCGACCCGGCCAATACCAAACGGATGCCTGAAAAGTATTTTTTCAATACCGCAGGATACGCGAGCATCCAGCATGCTTTTCCGGTTGGTAGCGGCATGACCCTGGCACCCTCGGCGGGTGTAAGGTTCAACCATCATACGGCTTTTGACAACGAGACAGCCCCCGAGGCCGGAGTTTCACTTTTCGGCGAAAAATGGACCCTGTACGCCAACTATACACGGGGGTTCAACTATGCCGGGATCTATTCTGTCTGGTTTTATAACGTGGTGTGGAACTACCAGCGGGAATCCTACCGGGATCTGAAGCCAGAGCGGGTCAATCACTACGAGCTGGGGCTGAAACTTACCCCTTCGACCAATGTAAGTTTTGATTTCAGCATTTTTCACGATAGAGGCGAAAACAGGATCAGGCTTATCCCGCCTCCCCCGCCACCTCCGGCCTTTGCCAACGTGGATGAATTCAAGACCACTGGTTTCGAGGCCTCGGTCAACTGGTCTCCTGTAAAACGCTTTTCGCTGTTCTCAGGTCTGATAATTCTTGGC
>JAUVUV010000392.1 GCA_030604975.1 Candidatus Glassiibacteriota bacterium
CCGGCCTTTTTGGCCATTTCAACGGCCTCATAGGTCTCTGTTAAGGTGCCGATCTGGTTCACTTTAATCAGTATGGAATTTGCTATTCCCAGTTCAATGCCTCTCTGCAATCGTTTTGTATTGGTAACGAACAGATCATCCCCAACCAGCTGGATCTTTTTCCCCAAACGCTCAGTCATCAGTTTCCAGCCGTCCCAGTCGTCTTCCGCCATGCCATCCTCGATCGAAATAATAGGATATTTTTCCACCCAGGCAGACCAGAAATCAACCATCTCTTCAGGTGTTAATTCCCTATTATCTGATTTTTTAAATACGTATTTCCCCTTTTCCTTGTTGAAAAACTCAGAGGCTGCAGGATCAAGGGCAATCAGCACATCCTCATCTACCTTGTATCCGGCTTTCTCAAAGCTTTGAAGAATTACCTCAATTGCTTCGTCATTGGATGCAAGGTTTGGCGCGAAACCGCCCTCATCACCGACTGCAGTGGAATAACCCTTTTCTTTTAGCACTGCCTTCAGGTTGTGAAAGATTTCAGCAATAGCTCGAACCGCTTCACGGAAAGACGGGGCGCCTACCGGTATAACCATAAATTCCTGAAAATCCACAGAGTTATCGGCATGAGCGCCGCCGTTTATGATATTCGCCATTGGTACGGGTAGAACCGAGGCATGGTAAGTTCCCAGGTACTTGAAGAGCGGTATGTCCAGGCATTTTGCAGCAGCCCTCGCTGTTGCTAAGGACACCCCGAGAATCGCATTCGCACCCAAAACGCTTTTGTTCTCAGTCCCATCTTTGGCGATCATTGTGCGGTCAACATCCACCTGGTTAAGAGCATCAAGACCGACAATTTCAGCAGCGATAATATTGTTCACATTTTCAACGGCTTTCAATACACCCTTACCACGATAGCGGCTTTTATCACCGTCTCTGAGTTCTATGGCTTCATGTTCACCCGTGGAGGCGCCTGAAGGAACTGCAGCTCTTCCAATGCTGCCGTCTTCGAGCTGGACCTCGACTTCGATGGTTGGATTGCCCCTGGAGTCCAGAATTTCTCTAGCCTCGACCCATTCAATAATACTCATTTCATGCTCCTGATTTTTTTTAACTATTTTAAAATATGCAGGTGATGTTGAAGAACTGTCAAGGAAATATAGAAAAAGAATCGTACCTCCATCGGCTTGACCTGGAATTTTTAAGCTCTTTAGAATATCCTATATAAGAATGGAGTTTTCCCTGACCGATGAGATAATCAATCAGATAACGTTTGCAATGGAAGACCAGCAGCACAACTTCCTGATAAATCGCAAAACAGGTGAAATTATACGCAAAGCAGATGAAAAGAGATCTGCTGACAAAGAAGATCAGGAGTATGCCGCAATCCCTGGGTGGAGACCTATTAACGGCTATTATCTAATGGAAAAGTTCGTTTCCAGTCTCAGGAATCCTGTATTCAGAGATCGGCTTAGAGAGGCACTCTCCTCAGGAAAAGGAGTTTTTCGAAGTTTCAAGGATCATCTTAAGAAGAACAAAGAGGTGGAAAATCTCTGGTTTATCTTTAAAGACAGGGAAATGAGGCAGATCGTATGGAGATGGTATGATGAACAGAGGGAGCTTGCAGGACTTGAGAAACTGGGACCCGTTCCTGAAAAGTTTGAGGATCTGGCTTTAAGCGATTTTTCTATAAAGGAGGGGGATAAAGAGCATCTTGAACCGGCGCTCAAACTGGATAAGAAAGCCTTCAGCAAAGCATTTCCGGATGCAGATCCGGATCAGGTTGAAACGGTTTATACGCAAAAAAGAAAGCTGGAACCGGGTCTCCTGGACCCTAAGAGCCTGTTGCTGGTTATAGAGAGCCCAATGAAAGAGTTTGCAGGTTTTGCCTGGGGTGTGGAAAAGACAGGGCCTTTTTCTGAAGGGATGCTCCTGAAAATAATTCAGGTAGCTGTGGTTGAGCATTACAGAGGATTGGGCTTAGGACAGATGCTCATGAGGCGCTTGCTTCAGGAAGCCCACAATCGGGGATATGAGAGATTGAGCGTAGAACTGGTTGAAGCCTCCCTTTCCCTGGGTAGTTTTTTTGAATCCCTTGGTTTCAAAACATGCTCACAGACTTTAGAGTTTGATCTTGAGAATTGGGAAAGGAATCTCACCTGATGCTTCAGGATCTATTTTTTCGTTTGTCGAGAATTGTTCGAACAGCCTCAGAGAATCCCCGGGCAGCCTTGTTGTCTGTTATATATAACGGAAAATATTTCAGCTTTGGCAAATAGGGTGCGATATTCGCCACTGCTACTGTATTGTTCAGCTCCTTGAACATGGGCTCATCATTGGGGGAATCCCCAATAAAGACTATACTGTCCTGAAGCTTTGATAAGCTCTGATTATGTGTCCGTACCAGGAATTCCTTAACACCCGAGACCTTATCAAAGGCCCCGTACCAGCAGTTGACATGAATACTTGAGATTTTATAGGCTGCGCCCTCGCTCTCGATGATCCTGCAGATAGACCTGATTTCATCATCTTTTAGGGGCGCCACATCCTCACAGCAGTCAATGGCAAGATCTGCCTTTCGAAAGGACTGGTCTGCCGCAATCCTGCAGGAAGGCACTTCCCTTAGGACGCGCTCTCTGACTCTTTCAAGCCTCCTCCTGCCCTTCAGTCTCTCTGATTCCGATATGAGGTAGAACCTCTCCATTTTCTTCAGGTTCCTCTTGTAGGAATAGTAAAAGGCGCCGTTCTCACCGATGACACCTTTTACCGGCCACATTCTTGCAATGTGATCGCACCAGCCTGCAGGTCTGCCGGTGACCACAACAACCTCGATTCCCTGTTCATACAGGTCCCAGAGGCTCTGATAGGAGGAAGGGGTTAAAAACCCGCCGTTTGTAATGGTGCCGTCCAGGTCTGTAAAAAAGATGGAAAGAGATTTGCAGAACGATTCAGCTATCCTATTAATGGGCAAAGGGCTCGTGCATGTCATTGAAAGAAAACCTAACTGCTATAAAGCAGAAAAGTCAAGTAAAAGAAATCCGCTTCCGGGTCCATTGCTTCCGCCGGCGCTGTAAATCCTGCTATATCGGCGAACACTTCGGGAACCTCAACATACACAATGTCGCCCAGGGCTTCCTGCACATAATCGGTAATGCCGATAACGGCTCTGTCACCCTCGACCCGAACCCACTCATGGGTTTCCTTGTAGGATTTACGTCCATATATATC
>JAUVUV010000265.1 GCA_030604975.1 Candidatus Glassiibacteriota bacterium
GTGCCAAGAAATCGTGCAAACCCTTGGTATAAATGGCACGCCCGGAGGGAATCGAACCCCCAACCTCCTGATCCGTAGTCAGACGCTCTATCCAATTGAGCTACGGGCGCACAATCAACCGGACCACTCACTACCTCAATGCTGATAAAACTAAGCTGAAAAGTCGCAAAATACAAGTTTTTACAGGGTTTCAACCAGGATCAGCCACGGGCTAACGGATACCCTGATTACTTCAACTGTACTGCTCTTTGAAAGGCGAGTGGATCACTCCGACCGGTTTCAGCGTAATCTTATCTGTCATCAATCAATAACTTTCGAGTGAATAATAAATCAGCCTTTCAATTCTCCGGCTAGACCTGCCCGGGCACGACAAACGGCACGCGGTAATCGCGGACGACCAGTCTCTGTGCTTCCTCGTCGCCGGTAACGATTTCACTCTCGGAGTCGAAATATATCGTGCGTCCCACCCGGTAGGCGATGTTGCACAAGTGGCACATCGAGGTTGACAGGTGGCCCTCGGTAATGTCAGAGGTCAGTTCTTTCCTGTTGCGCGAGCGCACGGCGCTGATAAAGTTGGCAAAGTGCGGGCCGCCACCTGTGCCGCGGGTATTAAGCGGCTGATATTTCTCCGCTGCCTGGGAATCACTCATACTGGGGCCTGGCTCGTTTTTGCGACCGTAGAAAGTTTCCCATTTTCCGCCGCCGAGTTTCATCCAGCCCTCGGTACCGTAAAACTGCATGCCGATCTCTTTGGTGGTGAACAGTCCGCGCACCTCGAGCTGGACGATCTTTCCGTCAGCATATTCCATCACGGACATCTGTGTGTTCGGTGTCTCCTGGTCGCAGTCCCACTGGTAATAACCGCCGATACTCTGGATTTTCCTGGGGTGTTCATATTTCTGCAATGCCCAGCGGGCCATGTCAGTGTAGTGGGGGCCGTTGTTGCCGGTTTCCCCGTTGCCGGTGTCCCAGTACCAGTGCCAGTTATAATGGAAGCGGTTATCGATAAACGATCGCCAGGGGGCTGAACCGAGCCAGAGGTTGAAATCCACACCCTCGGGAATCGCGGTGACCTTACCGCGGCCGATACTGTTGCGCGAGCGGTAGATGGCACACTTGACCATGTAAACCTCACCGAGTTTGCCCTGGTGGATGAAATCCATGGCACTGCGAACCACAGCCCCGCTGCGGTTCTGGTTGCCCGACTGCACGATCCGTTTGTACTTGCGGGCTGCCTCGACTATTTTCCGGCCCTCCCAGATATTGTGCGAAACCGGTTTTTCCACGTAAACATCCTTGCCGTTCTGGCAGGCCCAGATCGAGGCCAGCGCATGCCAGTGGTTGCAGCTGGCGATCGAGAGCACATCCACGTTCTTGTCCTCGACCACCTTGCGGATATCCACCTCAGCCTTGGGCTTGGTACCCTGCACTTTTTCCACATCAGCCACAGCCTTGGGCAGCAGGCGCTTGTCAATATCACAGAGTGTTACGACTTTAACGTTGGGCATTTTTGCGAATTGCTCCGCATGGGCGCCTCCGCGGCTGCGAATACCCATCACCGCCACATTGATCGTCTCGTTGGGGCTGTTCTTGGAAAGGCCCTCTTTGATCCAGGGGCCTGCCGCAGCAAGGCCCACTGCGCCTGCTCCGGCCTTTCTCAGGAAATTACGGCGATCCATGGAATCCATAGAGTCTCCCTGTTAGGTGAAATGATAAATAGCAAAATTCCTGTGAAATTATATTATCAATTGATTGATTCCAGCATGCTGAAAAAAAGGAGAACGTGATATTTAAAAATATAAAATACCGGCCACAGTCTGTCAGCACAAATCGTAAACCGTTTCCAGCTAGATAGGTCTAGGTGCCCGTAATCGAGTAACCACATGTTTTTAAGCGGTTGCCTGAAACCAGTTACTGTAATATTGCAATCAGGCCCTATCCAGTCAATAAGCAAGTTTTTTCTAACATATGGCGCTTGACATATTGTTTGCATCCTAGTAGCGTTTTATAAAGCGGAAATATAAATTTGGTACACTTTCTCAGTTCGCTATTCAGACAGCATTTTTCAGTTGTATTTTAGTCTCGCAACTTCCCGGCTGATTTTCAACTTACCGGGTTTCTCTCTTTGTAAAGAATACCTTTAAGTGGGTAACTTTTATTATCTCAATAAATTATGGTTTAGCTTTCAGAGCTTGAAGGCAGGAGATTTCCATATCAGGGGCGATCTTTAGAGGCTGAAGTGTGTCCGGTTTTTGTGAGAAAGCTGTCCAGTGGACTAATCGTTTGGACAAATTAAATGGTTTGTTAAAAAATTTGGTTAACTGAATACTTGCATGTCTTATTTCAACACCTAAGAAAGGAGTAAGCCCATGAGCGAAGGCGGTAAAAACAACTCACCTTCGGGAATAGGCCTGAACAGACGGAAATTCCTCAAGGGAATGGGGACAGGCCTGATCGGTACTGCCACATTGAGCAAGGGTTTGCTCGGCGAAGAGACCGAGGAGAAAACTCCGGTGGCAAGCGCCAAGTCTCGAGATATCACCATGGCGACTGTCACGATGACAATTAACGGCAAGCGCTATTCGGTCGAGGTCGAACCTCGCACGACCCTGCTTCACGTTATCCGCGAAAAGCTGGGCTTGACCGGAGCGAAAAAAGTCTGCGGCAGGGGCGAATGCGGAGCCTGCACAGTGATTCTCAACGGCCGCACGGTTTATTCCTGCATGACGCTGGCTGTGGAAGCGCATGGAGCCAAGATAACCACGATTGAGGGCCTGGCCAAAAGCGACAAGCTGCACCCGGTACAGGAGGCCTTTATAAATCACGATGCCTATCAATGCGGATTCTGCACCCCGGGTTTCGAAGTGGTGCTGAAAGATCTTCTGGATAAGAACCCCAGGCCCACCTTGGAAGAGATCAAGAAAGGCCTTTCAGGCAATTTGTGCCGCTGTGGAGCTTATCCGCATGTTGTCGACGTCGCTCTTGAGCTTGCCGGCAGGAAGGGAGGTATGTGAGTATGTCTACGTGGAAGCCATTAGACAAGATGAGATATATCTCCAAAGACATTCCGCGCACTGACGGCCCGGCCAAGGTCAGCGGGTTGGCCAAGTTCACACAGGATATCATTCTGCCGGGCATGCTTTACGGCGCGATTCTGCGCAGCCCTCACGCGCACGCCTATGTAAAAAACATCGATCTCTCCGCTGCAGAAAAGCACCCTGGAGTCAAGGCGGTTTTGGACCTCAAGAAATACACTGTGCGCTATTACGGCGAAGAGGTGGCCGCAGTGGCCGCAACCAGCCCGGATGCAGCAGAGGAAGCTCTTGACCTGATCAAGGTGGAATACGAAGAGCTGCCCTACGTGGTAACCGAAGAAGATGCAATGAAAAAGGGTGCACCCCGCATCCACGAAGCTGGCAATGTCAGGTGGAATCGCAATGGAGACAAGAAAAAGGTCGAGGAGATCCTTGCTGCTTCGGCGCACATGGTGGAGGATACGATCCGTACCCAGGTGCAGGTACACAATACTTTCGAGACTCACAGTGTTGTGGCCCTATGGGAGGATGACAAGCTGAAGGCGTGGATCTCCACCCAGGGGGTTCATGGCGCCCGGGACGATTTTGCAAAGCTGTTCGAGCTCGACCAGGACAAAGTGGAAACTATCTGCGAGTTCATGGGCGGCGGTTTCGGCAGCAAGTTCCCGGTCGGAGTGGAGGGCTCAGTGTGCGCACGGCTGGCAAAAGCTACCGGGAAGCCGGTCAAGCTGATGCTGCCGCGCAAGGATGAATACCTCGCAATGGGCAACCGGCCCTCGGCGATAATGCACCTGAAACTCGGCTGCGACAGCAGAGGGGAAATCACCGGGTTCTGGCAGGAATCCTACGGCACTGGCGGAATCGCAGGCAATGCCGGGGTTCCCCTTCCTTATGTCTATCGCATGCCGGACGGGGCAATTTACCAGAAACACGGCCACGTACGGATTAACGCCGGTGCTGCCCGTCCACAGAGAGCGCCCGGACATCCCCAGGCCGAGTTCGGCATGGATGTTATCATGGATAAACTGGCGGAAAAGGCGGGTATCGACCCGCTCGAATTCCGCCTGCTCAACGATCCAAACGAGAGCCGCCAGCGCCAGTACAAGATCGGGGCCGAGAAAATAGGCTATTACGAGAGACGCAAGAAAGTCCCCGGCTCTGACAGGGGCCTTTCTTGCGTTTCTCGTAATAGTCGATTCTCTCGGCCCCGATCTTGTACTGGCGCTGGCGGCTCTCGTTCGGATCGTTGAGCAGGCGGAATTCGAGCGGGTCGATACCCGCCTTTTCCGCCAGTTTATCCATGATAACATCCATGCCGAAC
>JAUVUV010000368.1 GCA_030604975.1 Candidatus Glassiibacteriota bacterium
AAAAGGGGTGGCCGCTAAGCGGACGGGTTGTGTCCCCTCTACCAAGAGGGGTGGCCGCTAAGCGGACGGGGTGTGTCCCCTCTACCAAAAGGGGTGGCCGCTAAGCGGACGGGTTGTGTCCCCTCTACCAAGAGGGGTGGCCGCTAAGCGGACGGGGTGTGTAAGTAAATCTGCAATTGCGGGAAATCTCACCAGCCGGGTATCTGCAAAATCCCTGTTGATTCCGTAGTACTTGCCTGGGCACTGATATTACATTTCGTAAACGACGTTCCCGCCCACAATTGTCATAATAACTTTCATATCCCTGAGTTGTTGCACCGGGCAGGTGAGAAGGTCATGTTCGAGAACCACCATGTCAGCAAGCTTACCCGGTTCGATTGAGCCCTTGATATCTTCCTCGAATGTGGAGTAAGCGTTGTTGATCGTGTAACACTGGAGGGCCTCTTTGCGGGTGAGTGCCTCTTCGGGAGCGATTATCGGGCTGCGCTCGGTCTGGCGGGTGACCATCGTCCACATGGCAAGCCACGGGCTGTACGGGTTGATAGACTCCTTGTCGTCGAGGATGACCATGTGGTCGCTTCCGGCGCTCACTGTCACACCGGCTTTAATCAGGGAGAGGTAGGGATGGAAGGTCAGCACCCTCTTCTTGCCCAGGATATAGTACATCGCATCGGCATCCTTGTAAAACCAGGCAGGCTGGGAGTCGGCGATCACGCCGAGCGTGCGGCAGCGCTGGATCGCCTGCTTGTTATAGAAATTGCCGTGAATGATCGAGAAGCGCAAGGGGCGTATAGCGAGATTCTGGTTGACTATCTCGTAGGCGTCGAGGATCAAGTCCGTTGCCCCGCCGCCGGTAGCGTGGGCGGCCATTTTCCAGCCGGCCTCGGCTCCGGCCTGAACGAGCCGGGCGAACTGTTCGGCAGTGGCCGCGGGGATGCCCCGGTAGCCGGGATCGACCACGCCGAAAATTTCCCTTGCTTTAGGCCCCCAGGGCTCGCGAAGGTATGCCGTGCCGGTGAGAATACCGCCGTCCATAAGAGTTTTCAGCGCCCCGATCCTCAGCCATTCATCGCCTGAGCCGGTGGACTCTCCCAGTGCGGCCACCTCTCGCCGGATCTCATCGAGGGACATTTCCTTGAAAGGAAAAGGCACCTGGATATTCAGGCAGGCGCGGATTGTGAGCATCCCGCGCTCTTTCATGTAATAGTAAATCTCTGTTTCTTCCGGCAGGAGCGCCCCGGAGGTGAAACTGGTAAAGCCCACCCGGTTGTACAGGCTGAACATTTTTTTCAGCGCCTGTGCGTATTCCTCGCTGGAGAGCTTTCTTTCCCCCGGTTTTTTAAGCAGGTGAAACGCATTGTAGCGGATCTTGCCGTTGAGCTTTCCGGTTTTCGCACTCCTGAGCAATCCCGGGTGCTTAGTTTTCTCGGTGATGCCGCTGGCGCGCATTGCAGCCGAGTTTATCGTGCCGCCGAATGAGCCGTCCAGAAAAACCGGATGATCCGGTGCAACCGCGTCGAGTTCGGCGAGAGTCGGGGGTCGAAGTTCTTTCAGGCGGGTGGCGAAAAACTTGGAATGGATGATCCACTCACCTTCAGGCTTTGCCGCGGCCTGCTGTCTGATCCATTCCAGCAACTGGCCCACGGTGCGCGGATTAGGCAGCGGCTCTTCCAGCTCGCTCAATGCGGCGGTTTCCGGGTGGGCGTGTGCCTCGATCAGCCCCGGTATGACCGTGCGGCCTTGGAGGTCCACTTTTCTGGTTTGCGCTCCCACGTGCGCGAGAATTTCCTCATCGGCGCCGACCGTAAGGAAACGGTCGCCCTTGATTGCAACCGCCTGGGCAATGGTGAAAGCGCTGTCTACCGTGACAATCTTTCCGTTAAAAAAGACCGTATCTGCCGGTTCTTTTTTAGCCGAGCAGGCAGCGAGGACCAGCAGGGCCGAAAGCAGAATAAGCTTTAGGCTGTCCAGGGTCCGTGAGAGAGGTGAGCGACTTTTTTTTGTCATCGATTCAAATCCTTTTTCCCTTCGCGCAGACTTGCGCGCGGTTTTTCAGTAATTCACCATATCTTCCCAGGTAACTTTGCGCCCCTCACGGATCGCCCGGTTGCCCATGAGGGCAGTAATCGAGCTGGTACGGCCCTCGTGAACATCGATTGCCGGTGTGCCGCCGTGCCGCACGCAGTTGAAAAAACCCTCGAGCATGCCGGTCCGCCTGTCCTGCTCCTCAACCTCGATCTTTTTGCCTTTTGACTGGCTCGGGATCTCGTCATCCTCGAGTGACTGGCCCAGCTTGACTTTATGGTGCGCGGCTTTCACGCCCACAGAGGCCAGGTGCCTGGTTTCTTTCTCCCAGTATATTCTCGCCCCCCGGCGATCCATCACGATCGTGCCATGGGTTCCCATGATAGTCATAGCGTAACCGTAACGGGCGTTTGAAAGTATCGAGGTAGCGTTGAGCCTCGCGCCGCCTGGGTATTCGTACACGACGTTTACATGGTCCCAGGTCTCACGGTCGTGTTGGGTAAAGATATCCACTCCACCCTGGCCGACCGCCGAAAACGGATGGGCCTCGAGAAGCCAGTTAATCGCTGTCAACTGGTGGCTTACCAGCTCGGTAAGAACGCCGCCGCAGTACTCCCAGTAGAGACGCCAGTTCAAGGGGCGCCACCATTCGGGATCGTCCACCTCTCTTTCCCAGGTGCTATTGCGGTGGTAGTGGCTGAAAAGCTGGGTTATCCTGCCGATCGACCCTGTCTTGATCAGTTCGCGAATCTTCTGCTGCCTTGCTCCGTGCGGGCTGTAACCGATCTGTACTACCAGGCCGCTTTTTTCGGTTGCTTCCACCAGGCGGTCGCATTCGGGCACACTGTAGCCCATGCTCTTTTCGCTGAATATGTGTTTGCCAGCATCGAGCGCGTCCAGGCATTGGGGCACGTGGTAGACAAGCGGGGTGACCACGAATACTACATCAATATCTTTCTGGTCCAGAAGGCTGCGATGCTCCGCATGCGTACGAGCCGTCCCGCCGGCATTTTCAAGCCCCTGCTTCAGGTGGGGCGGGTAGATGTCACAGACATCCGTGATCACTATGCCGGGGATTTCTTTCATTCTTCGAATCAGGTGGCAGCCCTGGGAACCGGTGCCGATAACTCCAACATTAATCCGGTCATCAGGTTCCTGGGATTTCAGCACTCCGGCAGAGGCAAGGGATACAGAGGCAGCCAGGGCGGTGCCAGAGTTGCGTACGAATTTCCGTCTGCTGATTTTCTTCATTTTGAACTCCCGGCTGAAATATCGGCTAAAAAAATGAGCGAAAAGGGCTCGACCAACCAGGATCGAGCCCTCCGCAGTTGACAGGTAAAATGAATCGGCTTGTCGTCG
>JAUVUV010000338.1 GCA_030604975.1 Candidatus Glassiibacteriota bacterium
CGACAGGAGATACGCTATCGACAGCTCGAAGATACGAAACGAACTGAGCTGGCAAGCGGAAATTGCTTTCGCCGCCGGGATCGAGAAGACACTCCAGTGGTACAAGGAACATACCGGGTGGTGGCAGCGAATCAAGTCCGGGGAATACCGGCAGTATTACGAAAAAATGTATGGAAAAAACCTATGAGGATTCTCGTTACCGGGGCAGCCGGGATGCTCGGCCGTGACCTGGTGCCTGTGCTTTCCCAAACCCACCGGGTCAAAGGGGTTGATCTCGAGAATTTCGATATTGCTGACAGGATTGCAGTAGCCGGATTCATTCAGGCCGAAAAGCCTGAGGCGGTGATCCATGCAGCCGCTTATACGAATGTGGATACTGCCGAGAGCGATCCCGCCACAGCGATGGCGGTCAATGGCCGCGGCGCGGAAAATGTGGCAGCTGCCTGCCGGGAGGTGGGCGCGCGAATGATCCTGATCAGTACGGATTATGTATTCGACGGCGAAAAGAGAACTCCCTACCTGGAGTCTGACAGGCCGGATCCGGTGAATGCTTACGGCAGGAGCAAGCTTGAGGGGGAAATTCTCGCACGCCGGGCTCTGCCCTCGGTGACAGTAGTCCGTACAGCCTGGCTCTACGGGACAGGGGGGGAGAGTTTTATCACAAAAATTCTGGCTGCCGCCAGGGGGCGGAATCGCCTGGAAGTGGTCACCGATGAGGTGGGAAGCCCTAGCTGGACAGTCGATCTGTCGGCGGCATTGAAGCGATTATTAGAAGCTGGCGCTTCCGGTCCGCTGTACCACCTGGCAGGCAGCGGAGCTTGCTCGCGGTATGAACTTGCAACAGAGTTATTCTCCCTTCTGGGAATAAAAAACTGCCAACTCGAGCCGGTAAGCAAGGAGAGTTTCCAGACACCAGCCAGGCGGCCGGAATATAGCGCACTGGCCTCAGAAAGGCTCGGATTGGAGAATATCGAACCATTGCGACACTGGCGGGAAACGTTGAGCGAGTTTGCCGCTCTGCTTTCGAGCCAGATATAGGATTTTTTTATAAAAGGAATGATCGAACTGAGAAATTGGGGGAGAAAGGCCCGTGCAAGTTTAGGGCTCTGGCTGCCGGTGGTTATCTGGCTGGGTCTGATTTTTACCTTGAGTAGCTTTTCGATTCCTGGTTCGGCCGGCCGGATTTTCCCTTACCAGGATAAGTTGATACATTTCCTGGAATTCGGCGTGCTGGGGATCCTGCTTGCCAGGGCAGTTGACCTCTCCGATTCCGGCAGCCGCGGCCGCTACTGGGCCTGTATCGCAGCAGTTGCCCTTTACGGTGGCTTCGATGAGCTTCACCAGCTGTTCGTACCCGGGCGCTCTGTGGAGTGGAGCGATTTCGCTGCTGACTGTATCGGCGCGGTTATCTGCACCTGGGTCTGGCTTGCAGACAAAGGCGAAAGACTTATCCTGGCGCCGAAAACGAGAACATTGAACAGAGAAACCTGAAGAAAAAATTTTCTCCATATTCGCAGTCTTGAAAAGACTGATCCAATTTGATTTGGCTGACTGAGGATTTGAGGAACCGATGAAATATAAGGCACCGCGCGGAACTCAGGACATCCTTCCCGGTAAGGTGGAAGCCTGGCAGTCTTTTGAGTCTATCTCCCGTACGATACTGGAGCGCCACGGCTACCGTGAGATCCGCACTCCGGTTTTCGAGCAGAAAGAGCTTTTCCTGCGCACGGTGGGCCAGGATACCGATATAGTCCAGAAAGAGATGTACACTTTCGCCGATCGCAAGGACAGGCAGTTGGCTCTTCGCCCGGAGGGAACCGCGCCGGTGATCCGCTCCTACGTGGAGAACTCTCTCTGGAAAGAGCGAGCTTTGCAGAAATTGTACTATATCGGCCCGATGTTCCGCTACGACCGGCCGCAGAAAGGCCGTTACCGTCAGTTCCACCATGTAGGTGCAGAGGCGTTGGGAAGCCTCAGCCCGCTGGTCGATGCAGAGGTTATCGCGCTGATGGAGATGTTACTTCGTGCAGCAGGGATAAAACGCCTGATACTGAAAATCAACAGCCTGGGAGAGGCCGAAAACCGCAAATCTTACACCTTGGCTCTCAAGGATTATTTCTCCGGTAAACGCGACCAGCTCTGCCCGGATTGCCGGGTAAGGCTCGAAGCCAACCCTATGCGTATCCTCGATTGCAAGGTCCCGGCCTGCAACCAGTTGAGCAGGGACATTCCGGCAATGGAGCAATACCTGAGTGACCAGGACAGCGAGCACTACGAAAAGGTTCAGCACTGGCTGGGCGTGCTGGGCTTGTCATTTGAAAAGGACAAGAACCTGGTAAGAGGGCTTGATTACTATACCAGGACAACTTTCGAGTTCCACCACGATGAACTGGGAGCCACGGTGGCGCTCGGCGGCGGTGGGCGGTATGACGGCCTGGTGGAAGAGTGCGGAGGGCCTGAAATTCCGGCAATCGGTTTTTCGCTGGGCACTGAGCGGGTTCTGCTGGCAGCATCCCTGGACCGGGCCGGCAAGGACGACACAGTTGATAAAAGAAAAGGTGCGTTATACCTGGCCTGGCTGGGGGAGGGGGTTCTGGAGGCAGCTTTCAAACTGGCCTTCGCTCTCAGGAATATCGTACCGGTGGAAATGGATCTCGAAGCCAGGAGCCTTAAGGCACAATTGCGCCAGGCCGATAAAATGGGTGTGAGTCACGTGCTGATCCTGGGTGACCAGGAGCTCGTCAGCAAGAAAGTGCAGGTGAAAGACCTGACAACCGGTGATCAGGTAGATCTCGATATTGAAAAATTAGTGGAATTTATACACACGAAAATCAAATGTTACGATACGGATAAAGCCCCGGAAAGGATTGTCGATAAGGCGCTCGGGGGAGAACTGAGAGAGGCCTTGTCCTTTTTTGTAAATTCAGGAGGAAACTGATTGTCCATGGACAGCAAATTGTTACAGACAGCTTACAGAACCAGTACATGCGGAGAACTGAGAAAAAAAGACAACGGCAAGGATGTTAGCCTGGTCGGCTGGGTGTATCGCTGGCGCGACCATGGCGGAATAGTTTTTATCGATTTGCGCGACCGCTACGGGATAACCCAGGTCGTGTTCGACAGGAAATCCTCCGAGCAGGATATCGATGCAATGGCCCATCGCCTGCGCTCTGAATACGTGATCCAGGTTAAAGGCAAGGTGCGGCCCCGACCCGAGGGCGCGGTGAACGAATCCCTGTCCACCGGGGAGATAGAGATAAGCGCCTACTACCTGGAAATCCTCTCCGAAAGCGAAACCCCGCCTTTCAGGCTCGACGAGAAAGTGAGCGTGAGCGAGGACCTTCGCCTGACTTACCGTTACCTGGACCTTCGCCGCGAGGAGATGCAGAAGTTCCTCGTAATGCGGCACAAGGCGATCGCCTCAGCCAGAAAATATTTTGACCAAAACGGGTTCCTCGATATCGAGACGCCGATTCTCTGCAAACCCACTCCGGAGGGGGCGCGGGATTTTCTCGTTCCAGCGCGCCTCCACCCGGGGCAGTTCTACGCCCTGCCGCAGAGCCCGCAGCTCTACAAGCAGCTTCTGATGGTAAGCGGCTTCGACCGTTATTACCAGATCGCCCGCTGCTTCCGGGATGAAGACTTGCGCGCTGATCGCCA
>JAUVUV010000079.1 GCA_030604975.1 Candidatus Glassiibacteriota bacterium
CAACTGCCTTAAATAAGACCAACGCTTAATTAATAGACCATTTCTACAGGACACTATTTATTTTAAGGATAAAGTTCAAGTTTTATAATTAAGACTGGTTCTGAAAGACAATCTCGCCTTCCTCTTTTTTCTATCCACCTTCCCGCCTTCAAGCCTGGCCTTGCATTCGAACAACTGGTCGCGGAGCAGGGCGGCGCGCTCGAAATCCAGGGCTTCGGCAGCAGCGTTCATCTCGTTTTCAATCATCTCGATAGTGGCCTCCAGGTCGATCTCTTTGGCATAGCTCATCCTGCCACCGTCGGCAGCCACCCGCCAGCCGGGCTCGCGCAGCCTGCTGTCGGCAATCGTGGTGGCCGCCATTACCTGGTCGGCGCTCTTGCTGATACTCTGCGGCGTGATCCCGTGGGCCTCGTTGTAGGCAAACTGCAGCCGCCTGCGCCGCTCGGTTTCCTCAATCGCCCGCTTCATCGAGCCGGTGATTTCATCTGCATACATGATCACCTTGCCCCGCACGTTTCGCGCGGCGCGTCCCATGGTCTGGATCAGGGAGCGCTCGCTGCGCAGGAAGCCCTCTTTGTCAGCATCCAGTATGGCCACCAGCGAGACCTCCGGCAGGTCGAGCCCCTCGCGCAGGAGGTTTATTCCCACCAGTACGTCGAACCTGGCCAGCCGCAGATCACGCAATATCTCGATCCGTTCGATGGCGCCGATTTCCGAGTGCATGTAGCGCACCCGCACGCCCATCTGGGACAGGTATTCGGCCAGGTCCTCGGCCATGCGCTTGGTGAGTGTGGTCACCAGCACGCGCTCCTTGTTTTTGGCGCGCTGGCGCACCTCCTCAAGCAGGTCGTCCACCTGGCCCTTTACCGGCTTGACCACGATCTCGGGATCGACCAGGCCGGTGGGCCGGATGATCTGCTCCACCACCTCGCCCCCGCTCTTTTCCAGCTCGCGGTCAGCCGGGGTGGCTGAGACGAAAATGACTTTATCCAGCACTTTCTCGAACTCGTGGAATTTCATCGGACGGTTGTCCAGAGCGCTGGGCAGCCGGAAACCGTGATCCACAAGGGTTTTCTTCCGCGAGTAGTCGCCTTTGTACATCCCCTGGATTTGAGGAATGGACACATGAGACTCATCGACGATGAGGAGGAATTCCTCTGGGAAGAAGTCAAACAGGCAGAAGGGCCGCTGGCCCGGGGCGCGCCCGCTGAGATGGCGCGAGTAGTTCTCGATACCATTGCAGTAGCCGATCTCCAGCATCATCTCAATATCGTAATTGGTTCGGCTTTCAAGTCGCTGGGCTTCGAGCAGTTTCTCCTGCGCGCGAAGCTCTTCCAGGCGCTCTTTCAGCTCCACGCGGATGTCTGCCACGGCCTGTTCGAGCCGCGGGCGGCTGACCACGAAATGTTTCGCCGGGAAAATCGCACAGGAGTCCACCAGCGCAATCCCCTCGCCGCGCAGAGGGTTGATACGGCTGATCCTTTCGACCTCATCGCCGAAAAGTTCCACGCGGATTGCCGATTCCTCGTAAGCTGGAAAGATTTCGATGACATCCCCCCGTACGCGGAACGTGCCGCGATGGAAATCCAGGTCATTGCGTTCGTAGTGGATATCGACTAACCCCGAGAGGATCTCCTCCCGGCTGATCGTCTGGCCGGTCTGGAGCTGACAGAGCATTGCCTGGTAATCCTCCGGCGAACCGAGGCCATAAATTGCCGAGACGCTGGCCACAATGATCACATCGTTGCGCGTAAGCAGGGCGCTGGTGGCGGCCAGCCGCATCCGGTCAATATCCTCATTGATCGAGCTCTCCTTTTCGATATAGGTGTCCGTGCTCGGGAGATAGGCCTCCGGCTGGTAATAATCGTAATAGCTGATAAAAAACTCCACCGCGTTTTCCGGAAAAAAGCTTTTGAGTTCTCCGTAAAGCTGGGCGGCAAGAGTCTTGTTATGGGAGATGACAATGGTTGACTTGCCATAGCGGGCAATCACGTGCGCTATGGTGAAAGTTTTTCCCGATCCGGTCACCCCGAGCAGAGTCTGAAACTTTTTACCCTGCTTGAGCTGATCGGTCAGCTCTTTTATCGCTCCGGGCTGATCTCCCGCAGGTTTGTAAGGGGCCTGTAGTTTAAAGGAATTCACTTATCCTGAGCCTTGAAAATTCACAGTTAATTTACTTGCATTTTATTCCAGGCAGAACTAATCTTTACTCGACTGTGCCCTGAGCCGTAAAACCTTTTCACACGGTCGTAGCGTGTATCTGGTAATCTATACTCAGAAGACAGAAAGTCCTTACATAATCAAGATTTATCTGATCGTGCTCTTTCTTGCCTTACTGGTGCTGGCAAGCTTGGTTTCATTAATTATTTATTCCGGGCTAAAGGCCATCACTCTTCAAACCGAAACCCACATTCTGAGTTTACGCAAAATCGAGGCCGAGGTTGAACTGGCCCGGGTCGATACTGAAATTCCCGGTCTGAAAAAACGTTTGAGCGACCTCCAGCAGCAGAGAAACATGCGCGCAGTGCTCGGGGAAAACCTAACACTGCATCCGGATTCATCCACATACGCGGTACAGATTTCCGCTCATCGCAGTTTCCAGGACGCGGAAAGAATGGTACAGAGCATACGCCCGCGAATCAGCCTTTCGGTTGCGGTCCAACCTGTCCGTCTCGCAACGGGTCTCTGGTTCCGGGCACTTGTCACACCGTTTGATACCCGGGCCGAGGCGCAGAACTATGCCGAAAGTCTGGTTAAGCAGAAGATAATCGGAGAGTATTATATCCAGCGCATACCCCGCGTCTCAGACAGTTCCGATACCGGCGCTGCGATCGGGCCCCAAAATTAATTCTAGAGCGCTGAGGGCCGCATGTCAATAGCTCCGGGGCACGGGTGCCGAAAGCCTGGCAATATATCGGTTTCACCGGAAAATAGCGGGAGATTATCATATAAATCAGTGAAAACTATCAGCAGGGATGAAAGATGGAAGAATATGATTCCGATAAACGGCTGGCCGAGCTCGAGCGGCGAATCCGCAATGTGGAAAAAAAACTGAACGAGCTTTCTAAAAAGGAAGACCGCCTGCATAATCTGATCCTGCGCCTGGCGGCCAACGAAATGGCGATCAGTGAAGTGCTGCAGAAGCACCAGATGATCGTGCCGGCTGAATTCGAAAAACGCGTGAAAACCTTTATCAAAAATCTCGACAAGGAGATTTCCGAGAAAAAGATTTCCAACTATCTCAATAAACTCTGGGACGAATTCGAGGAAAAGCAAGACTAGTCCGCTACGGGACAGGAGCATCAGATGAGCGTTTTCGCCACTGGAAAACTCCCACCGGAATTCCTGGAAAATTGCTTGCGCAAAATCCCCCTCACAGACCCCCGCGTGAAAATCTCCGGGCGGGTAGGCGAAGACGCAGCGGTTATCGATTGCGGCGGCTGGTTCCTGCTGGCAAAATCCGATCCAATAACATTCGCCACCGATCGCCCGGGTTGGTATGCAGTGCAGGTAAACGCCAATGACATCGCTGCAATGGGCGGGGTCTGCCGCTGGTTCCTGGTCACCCTCCTGCTGCCGGAAAGCGGGGCTGGGGAAGAGCTGGTAGGCTCGATTTTCGACGATATCGCCTCAGCCTGCCGCGAACTTGATATCCAGCTCGTGGGGGGACACACGGAGATTACCCACAGCCTGCCCAGGACAATCGTTTGCGGTATGATGCTCGGCGAGGCGAGCCCGGATAAGCTCTGTGGCAAGGACAGAATCTCCGAGGGAGATCGCCTGCTCATGACAAAGGCCCTTGCCGTGGAGGGCACCTCGCTGATCGCCAGGGAATTCCCGGACAGGGCTAAGGAGATATTAACGGATCGGCAAATCGAAAGGGCCGCGCGCTTCCTTTATGATCCCGGAATCAGTGTGGTACGCGAGGCGCGTCTCGCAGTGGACACGGGTTTCGTGAGCGCGATGCACGATCCCACGGAAGGTGGCCTGGTGTGTGCACTTCACGAACTGGCCTCAGCCTCAGGAAAGGGAGTCGTGGTCGACCTTTCTTCAGTGCCGATTTACAACGAGACAAAAAAGCTGTGCGGACACTTGGGCATGGATCCCCTGGGCCTGATCGCCTCGGGGAGCCTGTTGATCGTTTGTACACCCCGGGGAGTCGAGCCGATCACTAATACCCTCAAGGCAGCGGGTATTGCCTGTGCAGAGATCGGCAAAGTTGTGAGAGCCCGGGAAGGCTTGACAGAGATCGTGAAAGGAAAGCGGCGAGTTTTGCGAAAATTCGAGCGGGATGAAATATGCCGTTTATTCGAATGAGACCGGCAGTAAGATGTATCCAGTGCTTACCCTGCTCTGGAGAGATTCATCTAACCGAGAAACTGCTTTACTTCATCGGTGCATAATTTTTACGAGGCGCATGAGCTTTTCGGCACTAGGACTGCCGGGCTTGTCCAGTTGGTTAACATCTTTTGTTCATTGCTTTTCCGCCCTGCCGGTCATGGGCACGAAACGCACGGGGATAACATCGTGCCTTTTTATCTGGTCCCCGTTTTTTTCATAGACCACGAGATCCTGGTAAAATCTGCCTTCAGGAACCACCAGCCGCCCCCCATTTTTCAGCTGATCGAGCAGGGGCTGCGGTACTTTCAAGGGTGCGGCGGTGAGCATGATCCCGTCAAACGGCGCCTCTTCCGGCCAGCCGGAAAAACCATCCCCGGCCCGGACCTTGATATTGCTGTAACCCAGCTTATCGAGGAGTTTAGCAGCACTTTGCGCAAGCGGCTCGATAATCTCAATCGTGTAAACCTCTGCCGCCAGTTCGGCCAGGATCGCTGCCTGATAACCCGAACCCGTGCCGATTTCCAAGATTCTCTCCTCAGGTTTGATCTGCAATAACTCGCTCATCAGGGCGACGATATACGGCTGCGAGATAGTCTGTCCGTGGCCGATCTTGAGTGGATAATCGTTGTATGCCTGATTTCGCTGGCTTTCGGACACAAAAAGATGTCGAGGGACTTTGCGCATCGCTTGAAGGACCTTTTCGTCTTTCACCCCGCGGCGCTTGATCTGGGTTTCCACCATCCTCAAGCGATCTTCGGTGCGGGAATCTGGATCCTCATTCTTCCGAAAGGTGATCAACTCTTCCTCCTGTCCCTCCCGGACTGCATGACTGCGCCCACAGGTAACGCCCAACAGGTAAAACAAGAACAATACTATCAAATACATTCGCCACATAACCTCCTCCTGTCAAGTAATACTCTATCTTTAATATTAAGTTCAATGCACTCTTTTTCAATGTTTTTATATCTTTCTAAAAATATACGTATTTCTTGCTTCCCTAACTAGGCCAATAATGTAACAATTCCAGCTAAAAACCGACAGCTATAAGCATATTAGGCTCATTTTCTGCAGAAAAATGTCATTTTTCTACACTTCGAGTCAGGTTCGAATTACGCTTGACTTTAGCAGATCTTCGATGTAATTTAATCTCTTACAATAAGTTAACTTGAAAATCGTGAAGAAAACATATTTTTTCGACCCACCTTTAGTACCTGCGGCGTAATGCCTTTTTAGATTCACACGTTTAAGCGCCTCACTGAGATTATTCGGTGCTTTCAGACAAATAATGAAGAATGATCTTAGCCAAAAAGGAACAGCGAATGGAGGGAGTCAGTAAAATCTTCTTTGACAAAGCGGCTGTTATCGGTATCAAGAAAAAATCCCAGCAGATAGCCGAGACCTTATCGGCATCGGGAATCGAAGTGATTCTCTGGGGCCCCACAAAAGAGCAGACCGATAAGGCCATTGAGGGAATTGCCGAATATATTGACGGTGAGATCCAGCGCTGGGGCATGACCGAATCGGACAAGCACGCTATCATGGCCAGGATAAAACCCACCACAGAAATGTCTGAGACAAAAAAATGCCAGGTGATAATCGAAGCGATGGGCGTGAATTTAGAGCAGAAACAGGACACCCTTCACCAGGTGGCTGAGGCCAACCCGGAGCTGGATTTATATATCATCCACATTTCCGTGCTGAGTGTTACTGAGATTGCGGGCTGCAACAAAATCAGGAACAAGGTAATCGGCATGCATTTTCTGGAGCCTGTGCCGAAAATACCGGTAGTGGAGCTTGTTCGGGGAATGCATACTGATGACGACACAGTTACTCTCGCCAAGGAATTCGCCAAGCATCTGAATAAAACCAGTGTAGAAGTATTCGAGTATCCCGGTTATATAACCAACCGGGTAATGCTGCCAATGATCAACGAGGCGATATATGTCCTGATGGAGGGTATTGCCTCGGCCGAAGATATAGATACCGCGATAAAGCTCGGATTTAACCTGCCGGTAGGGCCTCTCGTTCTGGCCGACACCCTGGGGCTGGACGAGATTTTGCGAAGGATGGAGAATCTTTTCCACGAACTCGGAGATGCAAAATACCGGCCATGCCCTCTACTGAGAAAAATGGTCCGTGCTGGAAGGCTGGGACGATCTGTCGGCGAGGGCTTTTTCACGTATGAGAAAAGGGACGAATCCTGACAATCAACTCGAACCAAGAATTTCAGTATTATTAAGGAGCCAAATTTTCCATGCTGATTCTAGTTATCAACTGCGGCAGCAGCAGTGTAAAATACCAATTGGTCCAGACCGACACCGGAGAAGCCCTGGCTCGGGGATCTGTCGAACGGATAGGCATGAGCGGAGCGGTGATTTCCGTATTCCGCCACGACGGTTACGAGGCCAAGTTCGGCGCCGAAATTCTCGACCATATTATGGCTATCGAGCAGATCCTGTCCTACCTGGTGCATCCAAAGCACGGTGTGATAAAGGACAAGAGTGAAATCGAGGCCGTGGGCCACCGCGTGGTGCACGGCGGGCAGAAATTTACCTCCAGCGTGCTGATCGACGAGGAGGTGATCGCGAATATCCGCCAGTGTATCGAGCTGGCGCCACTGCATAATCCTCACAATATCAGGGGAATCAACGCCGTGCTGCGCAACCTGCCGGGTCTCCCACAGGTTGCGGTTTTCGACACGGCTTTCCACAGTACCCTGCCCAAGCGCGCCTTTCTCTATCCTTTGCCCTACGTGCTCTACCGCAGATACGAGATCCGCCGGTACGGTTTCCACGGCACGAGCCACTACTTCGTGTACAATCGCGCCATTGAACTTTGCGGTGGAGACAAGAACAAGACGAAAGTCATCACTGCGCATCTGGGTAACGGCTGCAGTATCACCGCAGTGGACGGCGGAAAGAGTGTGGACACCTCGATGGGCCTTACACCGCTCGAGGGGCTGGTGATGGGTACCCGCTGCGGCGATATCGACCCCTCGATTATCCTTCACGTTATGGGCCGGGAGGAACTGAGTCTCGCAGAGGCCACCGCCCTGCTCAACAAACACAGCGGCCTATGGGGACTTTCCGGAACTTCCAGCGACATGCGCGACCTGATCGAGGAGAGCAAGAACGGTGACAAGCGCGCCCAGATGGCTATCGATGTCTACTGCTACCGGCTGAAAAAATATATCGGCGCTTACGCCGCAGCGATGGGCGGGCTCGATGCGCTTGTTTTCACCGCCGGGGTAGGGGAGAACAGCCCGCTGGTGAGGGCGAAAACCTGCGAAGGGCTTGAATTTTTCGGCCTGGAAATCGATAAAAAGGCCAACAAAGCGACAGTGGGCATGGAGGGGCTGATCAGCAAAAAAAGCAGCAGGGTAAAAGTCTATACGATTCCCACCAAGGAGGAACTGGTGATCGCCATCGACACCGCGAGGATTGTCAAGGAAAGCCGAAAGAAGTGATAACTTTTTTCTTGAATTAAAAGGGGGACACCTGTCCCCCCTTTTTTATGCCCGGAGCAAGAAATCATTGCCCTGTTTTATCCTGCAGAGGCCGCTTACCCGCTGCCCCGGCATTTAACTGCCCAGCGACGGATCGCTCTCCTTTTCTTCGCTTTCTTCTTCCTCTTCGGGTGGCGGGTAAGCGGCCAAAATCCGAAGTGCATCCGCTGTGGTGAAACGGTAGCCGGAGCCTTTCTCGCGGACCATGTCCCGCAGGACCTGCATGACTTTCTGCGGGTAAAACTCCGGGGGAAGGCGGGTCAGGTAGC
>JAUVUV010000157.1 GCA_030604975.1 Candidatus Glassiibacteriota bacterium
GCGGTTCGGCACCCTGACGGATTTCGGCAATTTCGCACGTGAAGTGGACGAGTAAGAGGCGCTGGAGATGCTGATGCCCTACGCCAAGGGGGTGAGTGTCCAGTGCACGGATTTCGACGAAAACGGCAGCCACCAGGCCTGGGACCTTGACCGGATGATTAAAATCGTTCTGGATCATGGCTATCGCGGGTTCATGGGTATCGAGGCGGGAAGCAGGCAAGGTAAGCACAAGGAAAATATCAAGGCCTGCAAGAAGTTGCTCGAGAAGTATCAGTAGTCTTTGCCACCGGGTATCCAAACCGCTCTAAACATCACAGGGGCACGGCGCACCGTACCCCTGAATTTCAGGGTGAAAGATAAAGGCGATGGAAACCGACAGTTTCACCGCAACAGGCCGCCGTCTGGTAATATTGGTCTACCTGCTTTTTTTCTTTTCCGGATTCTGCGGACTGGTTTACGAGATAATCTGGATGCGCCAGTTTGCGGTTTCTTTCGGCAACACGATCTTTGCAATCACTGTGGTGCTTGCCGCTTTTATGGGCGGCCTGGCTGCCGGCAGCCGCTGGTTCGGCCTGCTGGCGGACTCCCCCGGCCGAAAGGCTTCGCTTTTCACCTACTACGGCTGGATGGAAATCTTTATCGGGGTTTACTGCCTGGGATTCGAAAGAATCCTGGAGGCTCAGAAACGGATTATTCTGTGGTTTTATCACACGCTCGACCCCTCAACAGCGGCAAGTGTCGGCTTTAACTTTCTCCTTTCGGCACTGCTGCTGATTGTGCCAACCATCTTGATGGGCGGTACGCTCCCGGTTCTAATCAAGGCTTTGAGCCGTCGGCTGCCGGATGTGGGCCGGATTACCGGAAAGCTTTATTTTGTCAACTGTTTCGGCGCGGTGTTCGGCACGATTACAGTGGCTTTCTGGATGATTCCCTCTCTGGGTCTTGCGCTCAGCACGGCCCTGGCAGCAGCGGTCAATATAGCTATCGGGCTGGTTGCTCTGGGTCTGCGCGGCCGGATACCCGAACCAACGGGCCTCACCGAGGACACCGCCACCGCCAGGGATGAAAGCATTCCAGCAGCGGTGCCTCAGGCGGTTCTCAGGTGGTCGCTGACCGGTATTTTTATCTGCGGTTTTACTGCGATGGTCTACGAGATCACCTGGACGAGAATTCTCTCACTGGTGCTCGGCTCCTCGACCTATTCCTTTTCCCTGATGCTCGCCGCCTTTATCAGCGGCATCGCCCTGGGCTCCTTTTTAATCTCGCGTTTCATGGAAAGAATCAATCGCCCGGCGTATATTTTCGCCCTCTGCCAGATTGCGGTTGGCTTCGCAGTGCTTGCCATGCTGCCGCTTTACAGCCACCTGCCGATATTTTTCATCCGCTGCCGTGAACTGGTGAACTTTTCCTATGAAACGCACGAGGTTTTCAAGTTTATCGTCTGTCTTGGGGTGATGCTTGTGCCGACTACGGCGATCGGCATGGGGTTTCCGCTGGTAAGCCGACTGGCTGCCACAGAGATGGACAAAACGGCCTCCAAAGTCGGCGGGGTGTATGCTCTCAACACGATGGGCAATATCCTGGGCACGGTGCTCTGTGGTTTTGTGATGATTCCTATGCTGGGGCTTAAAATCACCCTGGAAACCGCGGTCCTGTTCAACCTGACTGCCGGAGGGGCCATCCTTCTTTCACTGGGCTCACGCAGAGCGAGTCAGACCAGAAAGGTGTTTGCCCTGGGTACGCTGGCTGTGGCAATGTATTTCTTACTTGCTCCGGGCTGGGACAGGCAGATTTTGACCGGCGGCGCATTCCGCTACCGCCCCTCCCCGGGAGCCACAGCGGAAAATTTCTCTAAAAGAGTCCGGAGCCGCGACCTGCTGTTCTACCGGGAAGGTATTTCGACCACAGTAACAGTGGAGCAGAGTGACTCCAATCTCATGCTGCGGGTCAACGGCAAGGTGGATGCATCAAACAAACTGGACATGCAAACTCAGATCCTTCTGGCTCACCTGCCGATGCTATTGCATGAGAATCCTGCGCGGGTACTGGTAATCGGGGCCGGCAGCGGGGTAACCTGCGGGGCGGTGCTGACCCACCCGGAACTCGAATCCCTCTGCTGTGTCGAGATCTCCCCCGGCGTTGTCGAGGCCAGCCGCTTTTTTGCCGAATACAACCGCCGGTACTGGGAAGACCCCCGGACAGAAATTGTTGTCGATGACGGGCGAAACTTCCTTTTCCGCTCAAAGGAGAAATGGGACGTGATCACCAGCGAACCCTCAAATCCCTGGATCGCCGGTATCGGAAGTCTGTATACGGAGGAATTTTACAGCAACTGCCGCGAGCGCATGGCGCCAGGGGGGATCATTTGCCAGTGGATCCACCTCTATGAGATGGAGAAGAGCGTGCTGAAAACAATCCTGATAACTTTCAGGAAAGCCTTTCCCCACGCCATTGCGTTCGGCTCCATTGAGGATATCGATCTGCTGCTGATCGGCAGCGAGGAAAAGCTGTCAGTGGATTTCGAGGCCCTTGCCAGGCGGATGAAATATGATGGGGTGGCGGCTGATCTTAAAAAGATCGGGATAAGCAGCCTTTTTGCCATGCTGAGCACCCAGATTTTCGACACCCGTGGAATGCAGCGCTGGGCCGGTATCGGGCCGATAAACTCGGATAACTTCCCGGTTGTCGAATACAGGGCTCCGCGAGGTTTTTTCCATGCCAGCCGGGTTTCCCTGCCGGATAGATACCGCCTCGGCGAGGGGAATACCCTTCTGGCGAATTACCTCCAAATTCACGAGCCGACTGCAGATGAACTGCTCGAGGTGGCCCGCTACCAGATTCACGCCGGCATTACCAGCATGGTTTACTCTGCAGTGGCCGATGCGCTGGAGATCCAGCCGGATCATCCGGATGCACTGAGGCTCATGGTACATCTGCTGACCGGAAGGAAGAAGTTCAGCGAGGCTGCCGAGGTGATCGGCAGGCTGGAGGCAGCCAGGGCCCCGGAAAAGGAACTCCTGGAGCTGGAGTATCCGGTCGCCACGGCACTGGCCGAAAGGGTTTCGGCCTCATTCCTGCGCAAGCCGGATTTCAGCCGGGTGCTGGAAATCAAGCGGCGGCTTATCGAACTAGAGTCCGAGCGGAGTATCCACCACTATCATCTGGGTGAGACTTACGAGCGAATGCGAAAATACCGGGAGGCTGCCCAGGCTTTTGAGGTCACACTCGAACTTCGGCTCCGCGAGCAGAGGAGCGAAACTCCCGAGCCCCAGCTGATCATCCACAAGATCGGCAACTCTTATCTCGAGGCCCAGGATTTCGAGCGCGCATCTTACTGGTACGAGCGAATGTGTCAGGAATATCCGGATGAGCCCCTCGGGCCGGACATGCTCCGCCTGGTAAACATCGAAAGGCTCTCGGCAGAAGGAGGCACTTCGGATGCCGAAAAGCTCAGGCGGGCGCTGGAAATCTATAACAAAGAATGATCAAGGATTCAATTCATGCAAAACACCATTTTCCTTTCAGAATGCAACAAGAAAAGTCCACCAAACCGGTCTTTCATTTTTCCCGGCTCTCCTTTCTCTTTAAATTTCAATAAGTTACAATTATAGTTTGCTTTTGGCCTGATAATTGCCTCAGATTAAACTCGCCTCGATGTCCTTTATTTCTCTAACCTTTTCAAAGGAGACGTGTTATGAGAGGCCTGCGTTCCTCAAAGGGTTTTACCCTTATCGAACTTCTCATCGTCGTGGTCATTATCGGTATCCTGGCCACGGTCCTGATCTCCAGGTTCTCGGGCGTTAAAGGCTCTGCCTACCTGGCGCACTGCAACACCCTGGCCGATCAGATCAAACTCGCTACTCTGGCTTACTCCGCTTCGCGTATCGATAATGCCGTTCCAGCCAGTATCGCCGATATGACGAAGATTGATCCTGACCTTTCCAACTGGTCCGGCGGAGCTTCGTATAACGACATGGTAGTAACTGTCGCAGCTGGTGTAGCGACCATCGACCATGCTTTAGTCACGGAGATTACAAAAGCATCGGTTATCCTGGCGACCGGGGTGTTGACTCCAGCCTCGCTTACTGAATAACACATGAGAAGTTTTTCCGGAGCGGATCTCGTGATTATGAGCGAGCTTATTAGAGCCAAGCATGTAGAAATCCCCGCCCCGGAAACAGTATTGACTTGATGAAGACCCGGCACCAGTTGTGGTGCCGGGTCTCATACTTTCAACACCACTTGAAAAATTACCTCAAATAAAAATCCGGCAAGACTTGACTTAAGGCTTGAAATAAGTAGATAATAAAGTAAATCGAAAAGAGAGAATCGAGCGTCTATCATGATCAAAGCCCGGCCGGACAGTTCAGGTTTTACCCTGGTAGAACTGATGATAGCGCTGACAATACTCGCGATCGTGATTACTGTCGGCGCGCCCAGTTTCAGCGGGTTCGTCCAGGAAGGGCGGATCAAGACCGGGGCGCGGCTTGTGGCTGTGTCGATCCAGACAGCGCGGTTGAAGGCGATCAGCGGGAACAGGCGCTGTTATCTTGATCTTGCGCCGGGTTCTCTCACCCCGGCAGACAGCTTTTATACAATCTGGCTCGACACCAACGGCAACCAGACCTATGACACCGGTGAGGTAGACAGCACCCGGCTGGCGCTGTCTGAAACCAGGTCCGGATTCAGCGGCTTCATGCTTCCCCGGGGAGTGGCTTTCGGCGTGGGCGGCGACTCGCCTCCATCGACCGGGCCGGACGCCGGGGCAATCCCCGCGGATGGGGTGGATTTCGGCGGCAGCGACAGGACCTGGTTCAACTCCCGCGGGGAGGGCACCGCAGGCTCGGTTTTTCTCACCGGCGAAAACGGCAGCAACTATGCGGTCACTGTTTCCAATCTGGGCGCTGTCCGCATCTGGCGCTGGGAGGACAACCAATGGAAATAAAGCTACGCCTGAGGGGCAAGAAAGGATTTTCTCTTGTTGAAATAACCGTTGCCCTGGCAATCGGCGCAATCGGGCTGCTGGCGCTTTCCGGGATAATCGTTTACACGATGAACGCTAACCGCTATGCCACCGACATCACGATTGCCACAGCCCTGGCGCGCCAGAAAATCGAGCAGATCAAGCTGACCGAATACAACTACGTGGTAGATGAGACTGAATATAATCTCGATCAAAACGGCAACCAGGTAACCAGCGGCAGGTACTCACGGGTAACCGATGTGAGAGAGAACGAGGCTGGTTTCAACACCAAGACCGTGGACGTCACGGTTTATTTCAGCCCGACTATGGAGGACACGGTCAAAAAGGCCATAGTCTCAACAATAATCTATCCATAAGCCTGGATATAACAAAGGATTCTGTCAAATGTGCCGTCTGCTGAAAGAAAAAAACAAAGGTTTCAGCCTGGTGGAACTGCTGATCGGCATGACTCTCACGATGATCATAGTAGGGGCCTTTATCAACCTGTTTATCAAGCAGAGCAAAGCCTACAAAAACGAAAGCCTGCGCCAGGAGATGTTCCTCACAGGCAGGATCGCCCTGGATGAGATCCAGCGGGAGGCGATGAATGCAGGCACCGGGCTGCCGGGGCTTTTCTCCTCGGTTCAGGTCATGAATGGAGCAGCAGGCGAGCCGGATACTGTGACCTTTATTTACATACCTCCCACTGACATCACTTTAAAATTACAAAAAAGCCCGTCTGCAACCGCACAAACCTTTTTTCTCTCTTCAGACTCCGATGTAGATCAACTGGTACTGGGCGACCACCTGATTATTTGGGATGAAACTGAGTTTAACATTATCGAGCTCACCAGCATAC
>JAUVUV010000196.1 GCA_030604975.1 Candidatus Glassiibacteriota bacterium
AGAAAGCTCCCATCCAGCGGCTCGCGGACAGGGTTTCCGCCGTATTCGTACCGGGTATGGTCTTGATTTCCTTCGGGGTATTCGCACTCTGGTGGGTGCTTGGCGGCGAGTTCGTGCCTGCACTTATCCGTATGGTCGCTGTGCTCGTGATCGCCTGTCCCTGCGCGCTCGGGCTCGCCACACCGATTGCGGTGATGGTGGCAAGCGGTGTGGGTGCCTCTCGCGGCATTCTGTTCAAAAACAGCGTGGCGCTTGAAAACGCCCACCGTATCGACACGATTATTTTCGACAAGACCGGCACGATTACCCGGGGTGAGCCCGAAATGGCTGACTGGATACCGCTCGAACAGGAGGATGAAGAGAAAATCCTCGCCCTGGCCGCAAGCGCGGAATCCGGTTCGGAACATCCGGTGGCAAAAGCTGTGGTCGCCGGCGTGAAAAAACGCGGTCTTGAAATCTCAAGGCCGGATGAATTCATCTCACACACAGGCATGGGTATCGAGGCTGTGGTCCGAGGGCACAGGGTGCGGGTCGGGCGGCTTGGCTGGGTCGCTGAGATCGAACCACTGCCTCCGAAGATAAGCAAGGCTGCAGAAAAGCTCTCTTTACAGGGCAAAACGGTTTTCGCGGTCTCTGTGGACAGCCGATATGCGGGGCTTATTTCGGTTATCGACCTGGAGAAAACCGGAGTCCGTGAGGCGGTCGCTGGCTTGAGGCAAGCGGGTATCGAGGTTGTGCTGGCCACCGGAGATAATGAGTTGTCAGCGAAATTTATCGCTTCCAGAGTGGGTATCGAGCGGATCGAGGCCGGCCTTTTGCCGCAGGAGAAAGAAAACGTGGTTCAACAATACCAGACTAGGGGTAAAAAAGTAGCCATGGTGGGAGACGGAATAAACGATGCGCCTGCACTGGCCCGTGCAGATGTGGGTATTTCCGTGGGTACCGGCACTGACGTGGCAAAGGAGGCAAGCGATATAACCCTGGTGGGGGAGGAGATCATCGGTGTGTTGCGGGCAATCAGGCTTTCAAAAGCTGCTCTTCGCACGATCAAGCAGAACCTTTTCTGGGCTTTTTTCTACAATATCGCACTTATACCTGTGGCTGCCGGCGCTCTTCACAGCCTGACTTCCCTGCCTACCGTGCTGCGCGACATTCACCCGGCCCTGGCCGCGGCTGCCATGGCAGCCTCAAGTATCACGGTGGTTCTGAACAGCCTGAGACTTTCCAAAATCAGCCTTTAAATGCCTCATGCGAGATCGTTTTATTCTTACCTGAAAAGGTCTTACATTTGCGAAGACCTGCCAATTAATTATTATGGAAAAAATAATTGATACTTCTCTTGACAGCCAGGGTATCAAACATTAAATTAATTAAGTATTTAAACACCTAAATAAGTTTTTCGTCTGGATAAAGCGGAAATGTTAAAACTCTCTGAGGCAGCATCACTGGCTTTACACACCATGGTTTTGCTTGCCGGTTTTCCCGACAAGCAGGTGTCAGCCAGGGAAATCGCCTCCGAACTCGATGTTTCCGAGGCTCATCTGGCAAAGGTATTACAGCGTCTTGCCCGGCACGGTTTGCTTGATTCGGCCAGAGGACCCAAGGGTGGCTTTTCCCTGGCCAGGAGCTATTCCAACATCAGTTTGCTTGATATTTACGAATCGGTGGAAGGGCCGATGGCTGATGAGCGCTGTTTCCGGACTATCAGGGCCTGTAACGGTAAAAGGTGCATTTTCGGTGGCCTTCTGGTTGATGTCAAAAAGCAGGTCAGGGATTACCTGGCAGAGACAAGGCTGCCGGATTTGGCAGGAATCTTAAGGAGCGGAAATGGCAGTCAAAAGAAAGATAATTAAGATCAACGAAGAGGAATGCAACGGCTGCGGCCTTTGCGTGCCCGCCTGCGCCGAGGGAGCGATTCAGATTATCGGCGGCAAGGCGCGCCTGGTCAGCGAAACCTTCTGCGACGGCCTCGGCGCCTGCCTGGGGGAGTGCCCGACCGGTGCGATAACTGTTGAGGAGCGTGAGGCAGAAGAGTTTGACCGGGCAGCCGTGGAGGAGCACATAACCGGATTGGAGTGGGAAAAGAAAGCCGAACCTACATTAACCGGTCAGGGCTTCCATGCCTGCCCGGGATCGATGAGCAGGATGCTCCAGGTGGAGGATTCAGTCTCTGAAAACCGGGATGATTTCGATTCAGCTCCGGTCAAATCGAAACTCGCCAACTGGCCGGTTCAGCTAAAACTGGCACCCTTGAGCGCGCCTTATTTCCACGGGGCCAAGCTCCTGATCTGCGCTGATTGTGTGCCTTTCGCCTGTGAGGATTTCCACCGGGAATTCCTGGCCGGAAAGACTGTTCTGGTTGGCTGCCCGAAGCTTGACGATTCAGTATTCTACCGGGAAAAACTGGGAGAGATTTTCAGGCAGAACCAGATAAGCTCGATAGATGTTCTTATCATGGAGGTACCCTGCTGTTTCGGCCTGGCCAGTCTGGTCGAGGCAGCAGTGCAGGATTCTGGCAAAGATATACCGGTTACTTTTACAAAGATCGGGATTCGCGGGGAAGTGCTCGAAAAAAGAACTTCACCTGTGTTTTAAAAAATTGGCTTAAATCCTCGAATAAGACGGCCTGATGAAAAAAGATAAGAAACAAGAGTTCGCGATCCTGAAAAAGTTCGTCGAGGTCTACTGTAACCACCACCACGGAACAAATGGTGAAGGGTTGTGTGACCAATGCAACGATCTGCTCGCTTACGGTAATCAGCGCCTGGAGAAATGCCCGTACGACCCGAAACCGAAATGCAAGGATTGTGAAACTTATTGCTATAGGCCAAAATACAGGCAAGACATAAAGGAAATTATGAAGTATTCGGGGATGCATTTCGTCAAACGCGGCCGGATCGACTGGCTGATTGAGTACTTTGCCCGTTGATTCATAAATATTAGACCCTAGCAAACCATCCGCCAGGAATTCGGCATTGCAGTTGAAGCTGAGGAGAAGGAAATCGCGGCTACATGAGTAGGGATACTATGACAGAGAACCTGGTAAACAGAAAAGAGGCGAGGATAAAGTATCTGGATCAGGATAAGATCAGCCGCGATTTCCCTATCCTCAAGCGTAAGGTAAAAGGCAGGCGGCTTGTTTACCTGGATTCAGCAGCAACCTCACAGAAGCCCAGGCAGGTGATCCAAAAGATTAGCGAATATTACGAACGGTACAACGCCAACCCCCATCGGGGGATTCACACTCTCTCCGGGGAATCCACAGAGGCTTACGAGGGGGCAAGGACCAGGCTCGCTCGTTTCCTGAACGCACCCGCAAACGGAGTGGTCTTTACCAAAAACTGTACCGAGGCAATCAACCTCGTGGCCTACTCCTGGGCACGCCGCAGGCTCGTTGATGGCGATGAAATCCTCTGTACGGTCATGGATCACCACTCAAACATTGTTCCCTGGCAGATGGTGGCCGCCGATACAGGGGTGAAACTGCGATATGTACCGGTCACGGATGAGGGAGATCTGGACCTGAGCAAGCTGGATGAGCTTGTAACCGGCAAAACCCGGCTGGTGGCTGTTACCGGTGCCTCCAACGTGTTAGGTACGATCACACAGCTCGAGTCCCTGATCGAATCAGCCCGCGCTGTGGGTGCCCTGGTTCTGGTGGATGGCGCGCAGCTCGTGCCGCATGTGCCCGTGGATTTTAAAGCGATGGGCGCTGATTTCCTCGCTATTGCCGGACACAAAATGCTTGGACCGACCGGGATTGGTGCTTTAGTAGCAAGGCCGGAACTTCTGGAGGAGATGGAGCCATTTCTCGGTGGCGGGGGTATGATCCTGGATTTGACCCTGGAGGGTTCCAAGTGGATCGAGCCGCCGTGGAAATTCGAGGCAGGCACGCCGGTGGTGGCTGAGGCTATCGGCCTGAGAGCGGCTGTGGATTACCTAGATGAGATCGGCATGGAGGCGATTCGCCAGCACGAAAAAAAACTCGTCAATTACGCCTTGAGAGAGTTTGCCAAGATTGAAGATTTTCACCTTTACGGAGAACTGGGCCCCGAAAGGCACACGGCCACTTTTTCCTTTAATATCGGTGACAGCCGCGGTGGGATAATTCACCCGCACGATGTCGGCACGTATTTTGACAGCCTGGGTCTGGCCATCCGGGCCGGCCATCATTGCGCCAAGCCGCTGATGAGACGCTTTAAAGTGGTCTCCATGAGCAGGGCTTCCTGCTACCTGTACAACAGCGAGTCTGATATCGACAAACTGGTCGATGCTATTCACAAAGCGAGAAAGTTTTTTACCGGAGTATAAGGCTGTGGAATTCGAAGATTTATACCAGGAAATCATTCTGGATCACTACCGTAAACCCCGGAACATCTGTGAAGGCGATGACACCGGCCATATCTGCGTCAAGCACGAAAACCCGCTCTGCGGGGACGAGCTTTCCCTTCACATGAAAATGAACAGGAACGACACGATCAAGGATATCTGTTACAGAGCCCGGGGATGCTCGATTTCGATATCCTCGGCTTCGATAATGACAGAGGCGGTCAAGGGACTGAAAAAAAATGAGGCCATGGAACTGATCGAAACCGTGCGAAGGATGATGCATGGTGAGGTGGTGGGGGACGGCCTGGGGGATATCGAGGCGCTCCAGGGAGTGGCCAAATTCCCCGTACGTGTCAAGTGCGCTCTTCTGGCCTGGATGGCGCTGAAAGACGCACTCCAGTCACCTTATCGACAGAGATAGGATATGGCCACAACAGAATCCGAACTTTTGACAAAGGTGATTTCCAATACAGAAACCTCTTGCAGATATGACCTTTAAGGAAATAAAAGCCGCTGTAGCAAAAAGGTACGGTGAAGTGGCGAGTAATCCCGCGGGGAAATTTAATTTTCCCGTGGGATATAAATTTGCCGTGAGCGTGGGATATGCGCCTGAGCTGCTGGATAAAATTCCCTCGTCAATCTGGAAATCCTTTACCGGTGCCGGCAATCCGCAACCTTATGTTGATATCAGCTCTGGTGAAACTGTGCTCGACCTTGGCTGCGGCGGGGGGCTGGACCTGTATCTGTATAGTCAAGCAACAGGCCACACTGGCAAAGTTTATGGGCTGGATCTTTCGGAGGAGATGATCGGGCTGGCCCGGCGG
>JAUVUV010000366.1 GCA_030604975.1 Candidatus Glassiibacteriota bacterium
CGAATATCGAGTTTCCTAAAGAGGTCGATTCCGTGATCAGCCACGGGGCAAAAGGAGTGGGGCTTTTCCGTTCCGAGTTTCTCTATCTCACCCGCAGTACACTGCCCACGGAAGAGGAACAGTACCAGGCCTACGCCGAGGTGGCTCGCCGTCTGAAGCCCGATCCAGTGATTATCCGTACCCTGGATGCAGGAGCGGATAAATTCTCTGCACAGTTCCAGTCCACCCCGGACCCAAATCCCTTCCTGGGAAACCGCGCGATTCGTATCTGCCTGAAGCACAAGGACATTTTCCGCACGCAGTTGAGAGCCCTGTTCCGCGCCACCCTTGAGGGCAACATTAAAATCCTTTTGCCGTTCATTTCGACTATCGAGGAGTTGAAAAAGTCAATGGCATTTATCCGAAAGGTGCGGCGTGAGCTGGTGGATGAGGGCCTGCCGATATCTGAAAAGGTCGAGGTGGGCAGCATGATCGAGATTCCCTCTGCTGCCATGATGGTGGAGGACTTTCTCCCGTTTGTTAATTTCATAAGCATCGGTACCAACGATCTGATCCAGTACCTGATTGCGGTCGATCGGGGCAATGAACGTGTGGCGCACCTGTATGAGCCTTTCAACCCGGCAGTGATTCGGTTGATTGATTTTGTAATAACCAAGGCCAAGGAAAATAATAAGTGGGTCGGGGTCTGCGGTGAAATGGCGGGGAATCCCTACTCGGCGCTACTGCTGGTAGGCCTGGGGGTGGATGAACTCTCAGCCAGCCCCACCTCGATTCCCGGCATAAAAAAGATAATCCGCTCCATCAGTTACTCGCATGCCCGCGAAGTTGCCGATAAGGTTCTTACTCTCAACAGTGTAGGCAGAATCAAAAACTACCTGGCACAGCAGGACGAAGAGATCGACAGGGGCATTATCGAGCTGTATACCGAATAATAATATGCTTCCGGTTATCTGGTTTCAATTGAGCCTGGTTCCTTTATTGACCGGTGAACCCGCCTCAGATTTTTCCCCTCGCAAAATTCAATTTCTTCCTCAGGTCAAATGTATTATCTTGCTCGCAAATCTGCCGTTTGGCTGAATGGCTGATTTAACTTTTCTGATAGGGAAGCTTAAATCTTGATCGATTATCACCTGCACACGCCTTTTTGCGGACACGCAACCGGAAAAATGGAGGAGTACGTCGAGCGGGCGATCGAACTGGGCCTGGACGAGATCGGTTTCAGCGGGCACTTTCCCTATCCGCCCGGCTTCGATCCTTTGGCGCCTGACTGCGTAATCCCGGAGCAACTGTATGATACCTACCTTCAGGAAACGGCCCGTTTGCGGGAAGCCTACGCGGACCGTATCAAGATCCGGATCGGCTCGGAGTTCGATTATCTGGGCCCGGATAATTCCTATCACCCGCTGAATGAGGCGCGCAGGTTTGGCTTGGACTACTGTCTGGCTTCCGTGCATATTGTCGATGGCGTGATAGTCGATTACTCGCCGGAACACTTGCTCGCCGGCCTGGATCGGTTTACCGGCGGCATTGACAGCGTCTACGAGCGTTATTACGAGACCCTGCTCGAGATGGTATCGAATGGGTGCTGCACCATAGTCGGCCATCTGGACCTGGTAAAAAAGTTCAATTCCCTCAGCGGTCTCACCACCAAGCGCGACCATGGCCGGTTGGTCAATGAAATTCTCGACCGGATCGCTGAAAACGGCCTGGTGCTCGAAATTAACACATCCGGCTGGGATAGACCCTGCAGAGAGCAGTACCCTGGATTTGGGATCCTCGAGAGGGCCGTTGCTCGAGGAATTCACCTCACCTTGGGCAGCGATGCCCACGCACCAGAAGAGGTGGGCCGCCATTTCGCCCAGGTGAGAGAGTTTCTGGAGCGGCTCGGTGTGACACAACTCGTGTGTTTCGACCGCCTGGAAGCAACACCTTACGATATAAAATGAACGAGATTTATAAAAAGAACACAAATCGACCGGCAAGGAGGGAAGCATTTTAAGGCGCATCGGACTGCCCGGCATGATTTTTATCGGGATTATCCTGGGAGTGCTCTGCGGCTGGCTGATCGGAAAGCCGCTGCTCGTTGTTTCCAAACCCTTGGGCACGGTATTCCTGACTCTGCTCAAGATGGTCATCGTGCCGCTGATTTTCAGTTCGATTGTCACCGGGGTTGCCGGTATCGGCAATACCGGGAATCTCGGCAGGATGGGCGGCAAGACAATGCTTTATTACCTGACCACCTCGCTGCTGGCGATCCTCACCGGACTGGTTGTGGTGAACATATTCAAACCCGGGGTGGGAGCTGAACTCGGTCTGGAGGCGGCACCCGAGACTGTAGGTGCGGAGGAAACAGGCCTCCTGGATGTATTCATACGGATGATACCCGAGAACCCGGTGGCGGCGGCGGTTGAAGGAAATATCTTGCAGCTCATTTTTTTCGCTATTCTTTTCGGGATTTTTATCACGCGAGTAGATCAGAGCTTGGGTGGCCCGGTCCAGGTTTTCCTTGCCGGAGTCTTTGAAGTAATGATGAAAATAACCCGTTTCATCATCATGCTCACCCCGTTCGGCGCGTTCGGCCTTGTCGGCTCGATTGTGGCCGAAACCGGTTTTGCACCCTTTATTCCTCTTGGATATTACGCGATCTGCGTCCTGCTGGCGCTGTTAATTCACGCATGCGTCAGCCTTCCGCTTCTCTTAATGCTGGTGGGAGGTGTAAGTCCTCTCAAGCATGTAAAAGCCATGGGACCGGCCCTGCTGGCCGCCTTTTCCACTGCATCGAGTTCCGCCACCCTTCCCCTGACCATGGAGTGTGCAGAGGAACATGCCGGGATTTCCAACCGTACGAGCAGCTTCGTGCTGCCCCTGGGTGCGACTGTAAACATGGACGGCACTGCGCTTTACGAGTGCGTGGCGGTGATTTTTATCGCCCAGTACTACTTTTCGCACGGCCAGGCTGTGGAACTCAGCTTCGTGCAGCAGGCAGTGGTTGTAATCACAGCCCTTTTAGCCTCTATCGGTGCGGCGGGGATTCCCATGGCCGGGCTTGTTATGATGAGCGTGGTTCTCAAAGCGGTGGGTCTTCCACTGGAGGGAGTGGGCTTGATTTTAGCAGTGGACCGGATTCTGGATATGCTCCGCACCACGGTCAATGTCTGGAGCGATTCCTGCGGCACTGCAATAATCGCCGCTTCGGAAGGGGAGACAGAGCTGAAAGTGAAAGTCGGCTAAATCCCCCCTGATCCCCCTTTGCCAAAGGGGGGGTGGGGGGGATTTAAAGTATTGCCATTGGCGTATTTGAAATGGCTGTGAATTGTAAACAAAACCCTCCCCCTTTATGAAAGAGGGTATAACCACCTTCTCCCCCTTTCTTAAAGGGGGACTGAGGGGGATTTAGTTAATCGAAAA
>JAUVUV010000061.1 GCA_030604975.1 Candidatus Glassiibacteriota bacterium
ATCCTTGAACTGGCTCAGGTATGCCTTCCGGCCCTTGTCCAGAAGATACTCTGTTTTGTCTTTGTTGGTTTCCTTGCGGAAAATCTGCCTTGCCAGATTGAACCTTTGCTTGATCAGTTTCAGACGCTGCGGATAGAGCTTTTTGGCTTTGAGGAGCACGTTTTCTTTTACACCCACCTTGCCGAAATCATGCAGGAGTGCCGCGTAGCGAATCTCTTTTATCTGGGTTTCGCTGAATCGGGTATCCCGGAGCGGCCCGGTGGTGGTGCGGTTCACCATTTCTGCAATACCCACTGTTAGAATGGCAATCCTTTCGCTGTGACCGCAGGTTGTCGGGTCTCGTGATTCGATCGCGGTTACCGAGGCCTGGACGAAACCCTCGAAGAGATTTTCGATATCCCGGTAAAGCTGATAGTTTTCAAGAGCAACCGCGGCCTGCGAGGCCAGGGCTTCGAGCAGGTTGCGCGAGCGCTCGTCAAAGGAAAGGACTTTGCTTTCGACAACTTCCGGGCTTGAAAGAATCATCTCGCTGTCAGGCTTTCTGTTGATCAGCTGAATCATCCCGGTGATTTCATCCTTCTGATTGCGCATGGCAACGGCAAGCATGCTTTTAGTCCGGTAGTTGTTACTCTTGTCGAAAGACTTGTTTATTGTGAATTGATACCGCTCGGGGATATTGTAGCAGTCATCGAGTATGAGTGACTCGCCGGTCAGGGCTACATAACCGGCGATACTGTCCGGGCCGATGGGGATGGTGAATGCCTTGAAATCAACATCGAGCGAGTCTGAACGAGTATTGCTGAAATGAAGAACTTTTTCCTCATCCTCGTTCTTTTCCACGATATAGATACTGCCCCCATCGGCTGTGGTAACGTTACAGGCCTCCTCGATAATCTTGTCAAGCAGGCGCTCGATATTTCTCTCGCTGGAAAGAGAGATCCCGATCTCGATCAGTTTTTGCAGTTCGGAGTGGCCGGTATGGAGCATTTTTTTGAGACGTCCGATTTCGCCGCGTAAACTGGTAGTGCGGAATGCTTCGCGGATGGCGATAAGGAACTGCTTCTCGTTGAAATCAGCCGAAAGGAGTGAAGTTACGTTGGGTGGCTTTTCTTTGCCATACTTACCGTTGTCGATCTGGATCACCAGGGGGGGATAATCACTGGCCGAAATAAGTTTCAAAATATTTTTGCCGCGAGCTTTCCATCCAGCGCAGTCCACGACAAAAAACACCGGCTCGGTCACAGTATCGCCCGCCTGAGGTCGATCGAGATCAATGATCTGGAAGCCAAGCCTGGCGAGCTTTTCCCGGATAAAGGAGAGACGGCCGCTTTCGGCCAGAAAGATAGTCCCGTAATAGTTGTTGCCGACAGGCAACTCTCGGGACTCCTGCGAGATTTCTGCTTTCAAAGCCCTGTTCCTGAAGGATCGGAGTTTTCAAGAAATAATCTGTTTAACTTGACCGGTGTTATCTATCAACCTAATTTAGTATAACTTTAGCCTATTTTCAATAAATTATAAATTCTAACAACACTACTGTCCGGTTAAAAGTCTTTAAATGACAACTGGTTACAAGATTCACAAATTTGATTCTGCAAGGAAAACTCTGTAAGTACTTGAAATATAGAAACTTTCTCGAATAGAGTAATGCTAAGAATTTGCAAGATTTCGTTCATACTTCGGTCGAGATTTAGTCGTTTTTTTACTATCGCCACAAGCACATAGACACTGATAGCTATCCAGATTTGAGTTTTTACTGCATTCATCGAAGTGCCAAAGAATGCCTTTATTCGTAGGTGCTGTTTGACCCATTTAAAGAATAATTCTACTTGCCATCGACATTTGTAAAGTTGAGCAATGGTCAAGGCTGGAAGAGTAAAATTGTTTGTCAGAAATACAAACCTCTTTTTGTTTTCGGCATCATAATAGCTAATTCGACGAAGAGGCGCAGGATACTGTTCTGAGGATTTCCGGCCTTTGAGAACAATTGTTTGATCGCATCGTAAACCCGTAGACTTGTCGACCAGACGATAAGATCGTCTATTGAAATCGAGATTCTTTTTGGCTCGAATGACGAAAAATGCAAGACTGCTTGTGAACACATACAGACGAGCAAAGTCAATGTAACCTCGATCCATAATGTAGAAAGCCCCGGGTTCGAGAGCCAGTTTATCGAGAATATTTACATCGTGCGTTTTTCCGTCTGTAATACAGATAAAACATGGAATATTTCCCCGTAAGTCCAGTAATGTATGAAGCTTGATAGCAGCTTTGTACCTGCGAAACCGCGCCCAAGGAAATAGCGAAAGGCACAGGTCAATAGTAGATGAGTCTAGCACGTAAGCAATTTGTTCTAACTTTACACCAAAATCGTCATCAACATATAAGTTCCTGGCGATTTGAATCAGTACCAAAGAGAAATCGGCATAGATTCGCCAATCTCTATTTTCATTGGCATCGGATAACGTGCTTTTGGAAACGTTTCCTCGTATTCCTGCATGGTAGAGCTTGCTCTGCATGGCTCGAAGGCAAGTTTCGATATCTCGAAGACTTTCCCTATAAGTAAGCTGAGCGAATGCCATGCAAAGATATTGGTCATAACAAGAGAATTTTCGTATCCGATAATTGCCTTGATATTGTTGAACGCATTTTTCGAAATCGGATTTCGGTACGAAGTCCATCAACTGAGAAAAAACTATCCGTCCTGTGTACATTAGCCATTCCTTTCCTTTTTTATTGTGGAATAAGAATGGCTAAAATCTAAAAGTCATTTGAAGTCGATAACAGTCATTTTCTCTTGCAACCTACTGCCTTTATTGCTGTTATGACATTTTTAAAAAAGCTTAACCGGACAGTAGTGTTCTAACAAAAAGAAAACATTTCGTTTGTTCATTGATACCGGCAGAGAAAAAGACCAGGGCTCGAAAAAGTCATCATTCGGCTGATCCGAGGGCGCTTGCGCTCGAAATGCTGGAGCGGTGCAAAGAACTCGATCTCCACTGGGACAGCCGCCTGGAAGCTTGCTCCCCGAAGGATCGGGCACTGGCCAGGCAGCTTGTCTCAGGCACGCTGCGCATGAGAGGGAAAATCGATTATTACCTGGGCTTTTTCCTGCGCGCCAACCTGAATAACCTGCCTCCAGGGGTGCGTAATATTCTCCGAATGGCGGTTTTTCAACTGAAATTCTGCGACAGGATTCCTGATTACGCTGTGGTCAACGAGGCGGTCGAGGCAGCCGGGCGGCTTTGGGCAGGGCGATACAGGAGCCTTGTCAACGGTGTTCTTCGCACCCTGCTCCGCGAATGGGAGTCAGTCATCCTGCCGGATGCGGAAAAGGAGCCGTTGGAGTTTCTCTCGGTGAATTATTCCCATCCCCGGTGGCTTGTTGCGAGGTATCTCGAACGTTTCGGCTATCAGGGCACGGAAACTCTGCTAAAGGCAAACAATTCGCAGGCTCCGCTGGTTCTTCGTTCAGAGGAAACCTTGGCAGGCGGTCTTTCATCCAGCGGCAACCTTCGGCAAATGCTGAATGAGGCCGGTATCGAGGTTCGCCAGAGCGCGTATTTGCCGGAATCTCTGGTTCTCGAAGGTGAGACCCGGCGGCCGTCCGAGCTCCCCGGATATTCCGAGGGCCTGTTTTACGTCCAGGATGAAGCGGCAATGCTTGTGGTGCACCTGGCAGCTCCAGAACCTGGATGGGTGATTTTCGATCTCTGCGCAGCTCCCGGGGGTAAGGCAACCCACTTGGCCCGTCTGGCGGGACCCGATTCTCTTGTGGTTGCCTGCGATCTCAGCAGGAAACGCCTCGCCAGACTGGGGCTTAATCTGGCAAGGCTTGGGCTGGGCAATGTCCGCCTTGTGGCCGGCGATGCCTCGCAGCCTGGCGTGAGCTGTGCCGATCTGGTGTTCCTGGATGTCCCGTGTACAGGCACCGGGGTGATGCGCAGAAAGCCGGATCTACGCTGGCGTATAACCGAAAAGGATTTGAAAGAGCTTGCGGGGCTTCAGTCCACCATTCTCGCTGCCGGGGCGGCCTGTGTCCGTCCGGGCGGGGCACTGGTTTACAGCACTTGCTCGATCGAGCCTGAGGAGAACCGGGGGGTGGTAAGCTCATTCCTGGACGGAAACCCGGTTTTCTATCTGGACCCGGCGGACAAGTACCTCGGAAAAAAACTCGTATCTCCGGATGGATACTTGGAGACCCTGCCTCACGTACACGGAATGGACGGTGTATTCGCCGCCCGCCTGGTGAGGAAGAAATAGCGGGAATTTGGTTTGATTACACAGAGCTGAATTCAAATCGAAAAAAGATGAAGGAATAAAAGTGGGCGGTAAAATGAGGACCTTTCTGATTTATCTGGTCACAGCTGTGGTTTCCTTTTTCTTCGGTCTGTTCGTCCTCGACCAGGTGATCCTGCCGCAGATTTCGGTTGGCGGCAGGCTGGTTGAGGTTCCGCACCTGGAGGGAGTGCCTCTGGAGAAAGCCAGGGCGATGTGCGAGAAGGAGGGTCTTTATTTCACCATGCGCGGCGAAACATACAATTTGGATTATGCCGCGAATCACATACTCAGGCAGGACCCTGAATCCGGGGTGGTGGTCAAACAGGGCCGCCAGGTTTACGTGATTCTTAGCCTCGGCCCGGAAATTGTCAGTGTACCGCACGTTTTAGGTCTTACACAGAGACAGGCAACTATCCTGATCGAAAGAAGCCGGCTCGAGGTGGATACTGTTCTGCTGGTCAGTGATTCCGATGTGGCAAGCGGCAGGGTGGTCGAGCTACACCCTGATGCCGGTTCGGCCCTGCCGCGGGGCGGCAAAGTAGTTTTGACAGTGAGCAGGGGTGTGCAGAAAGTGAGAGTACCCTCCGTGATCGATAAAAGCCTCGAGGAGGCCAGCACACTGTTGGCCGAGGCCGGACTCGAACTCGGTGAAATATCCTACAAGTTCAACCGCTACCTGCCGCCAGACAGAGTGATCGACCAGCAGCCGCTGGAGCGTACTCCTGTGGAAAGAGGCATCCGCGTTAACTTAGTCCTCTCCAGTTCGATACCATGAAGCCTGTCTTAAAGAACGGACTGAATTTCCATCTCAATGTATAATTTCTATATATTAGGCGGCGCGGAATTGTCACTAAGTATTGATTTTTTAGTATATAACATTTAAATTGCCAAACTTTCGATTACGGTTCCCAATTCGAGGTGAGTTGAACTGATACAGGGAAATAAATTCGAATGTTCGATGAATTAAGCGAAAAGCTCGAAGGAGTAATAAGACGTCTCGGCGGGCGCGTTGTACTTAACGAGGAGTCCGTGGAGCAAAGCCTGCGGGAAATCCGCAGGGTGCTGCTCGAGGCTGATGTCAACTATCGGCTGGTGCAGGATTTTCTCGTGTCCGTGAAGGAGAAAGCTACCGGCAGGGAGGTGATTAAAAGTGTCAGCCCGGGCCAGATGATGGTGAAGGTTGTCTATGACGAGCTGGTCGAAATGCTCGGGGGCTCCTCCAAGCCGCTTTCTCTGCTGCCGGGGCAATTAACCGTGATCATGCTTTGCGGCCTTCAGGGATCGGGCAAAACCACCACTGCTGGCAAAATCGCCCGGCGTTTCAAAAACGACGGCCACAAACCTATGCTGGTAGCTGCTGATATCTATCGTCCAGCGGCGGTCGAACAGCTTGAGACTCTCGCAGGACAGCTCGATGTACCGGTTTTCTCCTCCCTGGATACCGAAAAAGAAGTTACCGGGATCATAGAAGATGCTCTGATCGAGGCGAACAGCCGGGGATTGGATACGGTTCTGATCGATACAGCGGGCCGGCTGCAGATCGACCGGGAGATGATGGATGAACTGATCCGGATCAAGAAGGCTGTCAGTCCCCAGGAAATCCTTCTCGTGGTGGACGGGATGACCGGGCAGGAAGCGGTCAATATCGCCGAGAGCTTTCACCGGGAACTCGATCTCACCGGCCTTGTGCTGACCAAGCTGGACGGTGATGCCAGGGGTGGAGCGGCGCTATCGATCTACGGTGTGACAAAGGTGCCGATCAAGCTGATCGGTGTGGGCGAGGGATTGGATGCGCTCGAGGTTTTCCACCCAGAGCGGATGGTTTCGCGCCTGCTCCAGATGGGCGATATAGTCTCTCTGGTAGAGCGGGCCGAGGAGAGAATGGACGCCGAGGAAGCCGAACGCCTCGAAAAAAAGATGCTCGGCCGGGGCGATATGGACCTGGAGGATTTCCTTTCATCTATCAGCCAGATGCAGAAAATGGGATCAATGGAAAGCCTTTTGCGAATGATCCCCGGGGTGAGCGGGAAAATACTTAAAACACTGAACCTGGATCCCAGGCGGTTCAAAAGACTGGAGGCGATTATCCTTTCCATGACACCGGAGGAACGCACCCAGCCAAAAATAATCAATGCGAGCCGCCGCCGCCGGATCGCCTTGGGCAGTGGAGTGACAGTACGGGATGTGAACCAGCTTCTCAACCAGTTCAATCAGATGCGTAAGATGATGAAACAAATGGGGCTGTTTTCAGCACATAAAGGCCCAGGCTTTCCGGGTAACGGAATAGGTACGCTTTTTAATTGAGTCAGGATCACAATGTTTAACTTTCGGGAGGAATCTGTATGTCAGTACGAATAAGGTTGCGCCGTCTGGGTAAGAAGAAGCATCCCAGCTACCGCCTTGCAGTTGTTGACCACCGTGTCAAAAGGGACGGCAGGTTTATCGAGTTCGTCGGCTTCTATGATCCGATGACCGAACCGCATACTATCAAGCTCAATGAAGAGCGGATAATTGCGTGGCTTAAAAAAGGTGCCTCTTACAGCGACACGGTTGGGAGTCTGCTTCGACAGGCGGGAGTGTTGAAACGCTGGCACGAGTTGAAAACCAGTGCAGCAGACGGTGAAAAGGAAACTGCGAAGCCTGAGAAAAAGGAGGGCAAGGCAAAGGCCGGCGCTGCGAAAAAGACTGCTGTTGAGGAAAAGGTTGCTGCGGAGGAAAAGGCTGTTGTTGAGGAAAAGGTTGCTGTTGAGGAAAAGGTTGCTGTTGAGGAAAAGGCTGCTGCGGAGGAAAAGGCTGCTGTAGAGGAAAAGGCAGAGAAGCCTGCAGCCAAAGCCAAAGAGGAAAATAAGGCCAAAAAAAACGCCTGAGTGGGCTATGGCCTTTATCCGGTTAAATTCAGGGGTTGAAAAAACCGGTGGAAGAAGCGATATATTTGCTTGTGGGACAGATTGTCAAGCCGCACGGGATTCGTGGAGAAGTGGCGGTGAAAAGCTTGACCGAGAGGCCTGATTTAAGGTTTCAGCCCGGATCGGAGCTCTATATCGGGCTTGATGAAAGCAGCCTGCAAAAGGCAGTAATCGGTTCGGTGCGGCCTTTTAAAAAAGGGTATCTGGTTGTTTTCGAGAATTTCAAGGATCGAAACCAGGCCGAGCGGATCAGAGAATGGTCCATTTTTATCCTTCGCCAGGATGCTGCAAAGCCTGAGAAAGATACTTACTATCATCACGAGCTAGTCGGCCTTACACTCGAGGATGACAGCGGAAACGAACTGGGACGGGTTCGCGCGGTATTAGAGTTAGAGGTTTACGACCTGCTGGAAGTAGAACGCAAGGGGGGAGGTAATTATTACGTACCCCTGGTCGATGAGTTCATTCATGAGGTGGATCCCGCAGCCGGCAGAATCAGAGCCAGCTTGCCTGATGGCCTGATGGACGTGTAAAGCAATGCTTCGGATAGATGTTATTACACTTTTCCCCGACTACTTTCAGGAAGTACTCTCCTTGAGTATTCCGGGAAGGGCACAGAAAGACGGGCTTGTCTTTTACCGCGTGGTCAATCTGCGGGATTTTGCAGTGGACCGCCACGGCACGGTGGACGATTACCCGTACGGCGGCGGATCGGGAATGGTCATCCGGCCGGAACCTGTTTTCCAGGCAGTGGAATGGTGCCGGGAAACCGCTGACCCGCCTGTGGAAGATGAAAAAGCTACGGTGGTGCTGCTCACGGCACGCGGGGAACTTCTGGATCAGCGCAAATGCGAGAGATATAGCCTGGTGGAGCAGTTGATCCTGATCTGCGGCCACTACAAGGACGTGGATGAGAGAGTCGCCCTGCACCTGGCGGACGAGGAGTTGCGAATCGGCGATTATGTGCTCTCCGGTGGCGAACCGGCAGCCGCAGTGGTGATTGATACAGTGGTTCGCCTGCTTCCCGGCGCGCTCGGAGATTTCGATTCGGCACTGGGGGATTCTTTTTCCGAAGGCCTGCTGGGAGCTCCTCAGTATACGCGTCCCAGGAATTTCAGGGGATTCGAGGTTCCCGAAGTATTGACAAAAGGAAACCACGAATCGATCCGCAGGTGGCGCAAGGAGCAGGCTGAACGCCTGACCAGAATCAGGAGGCCCGATTTATTGGAATAGAGGGGCTATTTTTAACTTGAGAAAATTAGATTGATATTATAATATTGACTTCACAAAAAATTCTGATGTAGTGTTAAAAGCGAGGAAAATAAGATGGACAGGTTTAAGGAAATCGAAGCAGGATATATGAAAAAACCGGAAGATATACCTGGTTTTGCCTCCGGGGATACTGTCCGTGTCAGGACTTGGGTCCGGGAAGGAAACAAGAAGCGCATCCAGAGTTTCGAGGGAGTGGTTATCAAGAGGCGCGCCGGTGGTTTAAACGAGACATTTACAGTACGCAAAGTGTCCAATGGCGTGGGTGTAGAGCGTATCTTCCCGCTTCATTCCCCGGTTATCGAGAGTATCAAGCTGGTTCGCAGGGGCCGGGTGCGGAGGGCAAAGCTATACTACCTGCGCAAGCTTACCGGTAAAGCGGCGAAAATCAAGGAGCGCACGGTTTAGTTTTGTTACAGTTGAAATGTATCCGCAATAATTAGGCGGCGGCAGGCGAGTCTTGTCAGCCGTCTTTTTTTGTTGTAGCTTAGCTGTGCTTTACCCAGGTTTAGAGGTTTTTAACCCGGATTATTCATAAATTAGTAAGCTGTTATCTTTCCCCGGGGCCTGGGGGGGGCGGCGGGCGCATGAAATGCGCGCCG
>JAUVUV010000376.1 GCA_030604975.1 Candidatus Glassiibacteriota bacterium
GAAATCCAGAAAGATTTACTCTGCCGAAATGCCAGTATTCATCATTAATTTTGCCGGGCCTGCCGGCAGCAGGTTGTGCTCCCTCCGAGGATAAAACACAGGATACCTTGAAGAAGATTACGGCAAAGGATGCAGAGATCTCTTTCTACTATACCGTATCAGGCCAGACTTTCGCCCACAGGAAACTGGACAACGATGCGAAAAATTAGCCTTTGCAATAGAAATCTTAATTTTTAACCGAAATCCTTTTTATATTTTAAGTGTCTGTTTATATTCATTCAGCAAAAGATGCCTTTCTTAAATAGTCAGTATCTATATTTTTATATCTATTTTTATATAAGAGGTGTTCCTGTTGATTTATCGAAGCGATATATTAACTTTTATACTGGCTCTAATCCCTTTTCTTTGCTGCTCTAAACCCGTCCCGGAGCGGGCCGCCTCAGTCGTCCTGCCTGATTCACTGGCCGGAATGAGCCTTGCTGAGCTGAGAGACGACTACCGCCATCGCCTTTTCGAAGAATACCTTCCTTTCTGGCACAAAGGAGCTTTCGACAACGAACTCGGTGGTTTTATCTGCCATCTGAACGATGACGGCAGCCCTGTGGACGATGAGAAAAATCTCTGGTTCCAGGGAAGAGCGGTCTGGGTATACTCATATTTATATAATAATTTCGGCAATGATCTCTGTTACCTGAAAATCGCGGAAAAAACACGCGATTTCATGGTGGAGCGCATGCATGCAGGAAACGGAAAGTGGTACGAAAGAGTGCACCGGGAGGGAACCGTTATCGAACCGGAGGGAAAAAGCGTTTTCGGCGCGCTGTTTGCCGCCAACGGTCTGGCTGAATTCTACAAAGCCACCGGCCGGGAGGAGGACCTTCGCCTGGTGAAAGAAACACTCCGTGCCTCTCTGCAAACCTACGACGATCCGAACTACGAGGGAGTTTTTCTCCCCGGTGAGTTGAAATCCACCGGGATCAGGACACAGGGACATTCGATGGTGATCTTGCGTCTGCTGAGCCAGCTTCTGACTCACCAGCCCGACCCTGAACTGGAAGGTCTTGCCGAGAATCAAGTCGACCTGATCATGAACAAATTTTACAACCCGGAATACGGCATCGCAAACGAATACCTTGGCCATGATTATTCCAGGATACCCGGTTTCGAGGATCAGATGTTCACCGGGCACTCCATAGAAACAGCCTGGATGGTGATGTTCGAGGCTTTGCGAAAGCAAGACCGTGACCTTTTCGAGGCTGCCAAGAAGCGCTTTCGGCGCTACATCGAGTTGAGCTGGGACTACGTGTTCGGCGGGCTGGGAAGCGGCGATTTCTTCGTTTTCGGCTCCACCGACAGGCAGCCGGGAACCGACTTCAGTGTCAAAACCATGTGGCTTCAGTGCGAGGCCATGCTGGGCTGCATGACAGTGCTTGAATACACCGGTGATCATTGGGCGCGGCAGTTTTACGAAATGATCCGCGATTACACTCTCAGGACAGTTGCATCCAATGATATCGGTGTCTGGGACCAGGCGGTTGACAGACGCGGAAACAAAATCTCCCGGGCAGGATATCACCCCAAACGCAAAGGGAATTTCCATCAGCCGAGATACATGATGCTCAATATACTGAGCCTTGAGCGGATGCTGGCCAACCACGGCAAGCTCACACCGTTTCCAGAATGAGTGGGGGCGGGTCGCCCTTCATTCAACGCTCACTCTCCTTGCATCAATTCCCTGACAACTTTCAGCACCGCCTCAACCACCATTTCTCCCGATCCCGGTGCGAGAAGGCTGCCCTGGATCGGCTCATACCCGCCTTCTTCGTAGGCCTGCCTGTGGCAGATATAGCCTATCGTATCGTTGGCCATGCTTACCAGGAAAAGTTTCTCAACGCCGGCTCTTTTCTTGATCTCCAGCCCCAGTTCCACCAGAACCTCACCGGGTAAACCGACTATCACGGTTTCGCCGATCCGTATCCCATGAATTTCAGTGGTGAGTGCTGTTTTGCCGGGCTGGGGATCGTAGTTCGAATTCTCAGGCAACTCCTCTTTCATCGGCAGGGTGATTTCTCTCCTGAGCGAGGCAAGGGTAATCTCCCCTGAGGTTTCTAAAAGTTGCAGTTTTTTCAGTGCTTCCCCTCCCAGGGCTCTACCGATCTCGAAACGCGGGCTCACACCCCGCCTGATCGGAACCATGTCTCCGGCCGTGCCGAGAGTGAAAAGGCAGTTGCCGCCCTCGATCTTTTCCACCACCTGGGTTGCATAGGCCGGGTAATCGGCAGAGATGTGGTAGAACCAGCTTTCCCAGCCCTTGCCATGCCCCCCGCCACTCACCGGATGGCAGGCGAAATTGATCATCGAGGCGAGCAGATTGCCCTGGGAGTCTTCAACCCTCAGCACTCCGACCTCAGGATCCACGGGCCCGAAACTCAGGTCAGGCTCCCCGGGCGGCAGCACGAATGTCATCACAACCTTGCCGTCAGGCCGTTTCGTGCGGCGGTTATACAAAAGTTCCGGCGCTGCGCCTTTGGCCGAACCGACCCGCACCCCGGTCAGGTTACCGTGAGCCATAATGACTACTGCGGCGAGCTTTTTCTTGAGCACCTCGATGTAATCCGGATCGACTTTCCAATTTTTATACCGGTATTTCCCGGTCCCTGGCCCGAAATGGGTGTGGCTTGCAGATATGAAAATATTATCCTGCGCAATGCCTGTCTTTTGCTCCACCGCCTTGCGAACCTCAGAGACAATCTCCGCTGTCACACCGATCAAGTCAGCAGCGAGGATCGCGATTTCGGTTCTGCCGTCGGAGAGTACGAGCGATTTGGCATACAGGTTGTCGGAGATGTCCTCGCTGGGCCTGTCCCTGATTGCCCAGCCGGAGAGCCAGCATCCCACAGGCGGGTCGATATTGACCCTGGCTGTGCCTCCTTTCAGTTCACCGCTTCCGCTTGCAAACAAATGGCCGCAAATGGCCAGGGCGGTCAGAACGGCACCTGTAAGCGCGAATAGTTCGCGCCGATTAATTTTTCCCGGCATGGTCGTCTCCTTCACAATAGCTGAAAATGGTATTTAACCGAGTCTGTCAAATTTTAATCTCCTATGTGGATCGGTACAAGATTTTTCGCTGGATTGATATTGTCTTATCATCAAGACCTGGTTAATTTTTTAATGATCCCTGGATATATCTTCAGTTTTATACCTCAATACTTCAAACACAAGCTGAAAGGTGTCGATCTGGAACAAGCATTTAAAAAGCGAGGATTGCTGTGACTATCCCAATCAAACGCAGAAAATTCATCGGGCTCAGTGGCACTGCTCTGGCGGCA
>JAUVUV010000075.1 GCA_030604975.1 Candidatus Glassiibacteriota bacterium
CAACATAACAATTGGGCTCGAATTTTCTCTGTTATTGAAAGGAGCTTGACGTGCTTTATCCAACCGATAATGTAAAGAGAGAAAAGAAAGCTCTGGACGGAATCTGGAAAATTGCCTTCGATAAAAACAGGGATGGAATTGACAGGAAATATTTCGAACAGCCTCCGGCAGAGCTGAGAGAAATTGCCGTGCCCGCTTCTCTCAACGAGCAGACCGTAGACCGGGAACTGTATAATTATATGGATTGGGTCTGGTATTTCAGGTATTTTAGTGTGTCTGCCGGTTGGCGGGAGAAAAGAATATTCCTGCGCATAGGCTCCGCCACCTATCGGGCTGAGGTTTATCTCAACGGCAGGCGGCTTGGCGGCCATGAAGGGGGTTACCTGCCGTTTGAGTTTGAAGTGACAGATATTGTCCGCTTTGATAGAGAGAATTTTCTGGCTATTCGAGTGGACAATCTGCTTGATGCGACCACGATCCCCCAGGGCAATCTGAACCCTTCATGCGGCGGAGAGGTCGTGACCTGGCGGGTGGGCAACTTCCCGAATGTCCACTACGACTTCTTTCCCTACATGGGGCTCCACAGGCCTGTAATTATCTACGCGACTGGGAGTTCCCGGCTTGAAAATGTCAGGTTGACCACAGTTTCGATCCAGGACCAAAGAGCCGAGGTTAGAGCAAATTTCTCGTATTCCGGTGAAGTTGATTCTCTGGTAGTCAATATAAAAGAAAAGGGTTTCAGTAAAAAATATCCCTGCCACCCGGGGAAACCTCTGTTGAGGAGCAGTTACTCATTGATAAAATCACCTGCTGGTCGCCGGAGAAGCCCAGGCTTTACGATATCGAGATCGCCCTCTGTAAAAACGGGGAGCTGGCCGACCTTTACAATCTGCCTTTCGGTTTCCGCACTGTGGAAATTTCCAGCGGAAAACTATTGCTGAACAGCAGAGAAATCTTTCTCAAAGGTTTCGGCCGCCACGAGGATCTCAATGTGATCGGTAAAGGACTTAACCTGCCGTTCCTGGTTAAGGATTACGAACTGATGAAATGGGTAGGAGCCAATTCATTCCGCACCTCGCACTACCCTTACAGCGAGGAAGCCCTTCAGATGGCCGATCGCCGGGGCTTTATGGTTATTGATGAAGCCGCAGCCAATACCCTTTCCATGCATGCGGTTAAAAACAGCAAAGACCGGGATAAGCTCTCTTTAAATCACAAGCGGCATGTGGAGGAATTGATCCAACGCGATTATAACCACCCGTCTGTAGTCATCTGGAGCCTGGGCAACGAGTGCGAAACTTATGTAGAATCAGGTAAAGGGTATTTCCGCGAGATTGTGGCGCACGCAAAAGGTTTGGATGCCTCCCGGCCGGTCACTTTTGTAATCGACAGTTCACCGGAGACCGAACTGGAAGCTGACAGTTTCGATGTGATTTGCTTTAATGACTATCCCTCCTGGTATGTCAACTGTTCGCATTACGAAAAGATTGGTGAAATGCTGCGGCCCAAAATTGAGGGTTTCTGGAAAAAATACGGCAAACCGATAATAATCTCGGAGTTCGGAGCGGATACAATCCCGGGCCTTCACAGCGAGTACAATCTGATGTGGAGCGAGGAATTCCAGGTGGAGATGCTCAAGCGCGTGCTTGCGGTGGCCGGGGAGTATCCGTATGTCGCAGGGGCTCATATCTGGAACTTCGCCGATTTCAAGGTCGGCCAGCATACCACAAGAGTAACCTTGAACTGGAAAGGGCTCTTTACCCGGGAGCGCCATCCCAAGCTGGCGGCCCATGAAATACGAAAACTCTGGAGGTCGAAATAAATTGTCGATCCAATTAATATTTCAGCCAGTGTGGAGGATAGGATGAAAAAGCTCTTGGTAATAATCTTTTTTCTATTCGTCAGCCGGATGGAAGCCTTTGCCGGGGATTGGCCGCAGTACCGCGCAGATGCCGCGCGCAGCGGATATACGAAAGAAGAATTGCTGTCAGAATTATCTCTTCGCTGGGTCTGTCATCCTCGTCATGCTCCAAGGCCTGCCTGGCAGGGTGTTGACACCCGGATGCCTTTCGATCACGCTTACCAGCCGGTTATCGTAAATGGAGCTCTCTATTTCGGCAGCTCGGCTGATTGCAAGCTCTACGCCCTGGATGCATCAACAGGCGGGGAGCGCTGGACATTTTTCACCGGGTCTCCGGTACGCTTTGCCCCGGCCGTCTGGAAAGACTGTGTTTTCGTGGTAAGCGATGACGGCTGCCTCTACTGTCTCAGTGCAGTTGATGGAGGACTTCTGTGGAAAAAGCGCGGCGGCCCCAGGGATGACATGATTCTGGGAAACGACCGGATGGTGTCCCGCTGGCCGGCGCGGGGAGGGGTTGTAATTGCTGATGACATCGTTTATTTCGGTGCCGGTATCTGGCCCACAGACGGTATTTACCTTTACGCCCTTGATCCTGAGAATGGAAATGTGCTCTGGGCTAATGACAGATCAGGTTCCATTGAAATGGGCAAGCCGCACGGCGGGGCCTGGGCCAAAAGCGGGGTTTCCGCACAAGGCTACCTGGCAGCCGCGGGCAATAACCTTATCGTTCCCACAGGCCGCTCCGTTCCGGCTGTTTTCAGCCGCGATAAAGGGCTTTTCAGATATTTCCACCACCAAGAGAACACCTCTTATGGCGGATCCCGGATAATGGCAGCCGGTCCTTATCTTTTCGCCGATGGTGGTAACAGCCGTGGGACAGATATGTCCACCGGAACTGCCAAAATCATGTATTATGTCGAAAACGGAGAACGTGTGGCAGACAATAGAATACCCTCCACAGCCCTCGCCGCCACACCCGATTATATCGTTTATGCGGATAGAGAGGGAGTGAAAGGGATCGACCCCGACAACCTCCTGTATCAGAGGGAACAGAAAGACAGAAAGGGAAACACGGTTATTAGAAAATATCTCAATCTCTCTTCCTGGACTATCCCTACTCCGGCTCACCCAGGTGGAGTATCGCTTATTGCGGCAGGGGATAAAATCATTTCCGGAACGGCAAACAATAAGGTCGCTGTGCTGGATTCCAGGTCAGGGAAAGTGGTCTGGTCTGCAGGCGTGGACGGCAGGCCGCTTGGGCTTGCAGTAGCGGATGGATGCCTGTTCGTGAGCACAGACCGCGGCTCGATCTACTGCTTCGCTCCAGGCAAAATCCAGAAAGCTGAGACGGTGATACCGATAACCCTAAACTACCCCATTGGAGCCAACGCACCATTTGACGTTGCCGCTGAGGAGATCATTGCCAGAAGCGGGGTAACCGATGGGTACTGTCTGGATTTGAGCTGTGGGGAGGGCAGGCTCGCTTATGAATTGGCCAAACGCACCAACCTTCACATTTACGCAATTGACCCGAACCCTGATAATGTAGCAGCGGCACGTAAGAAACTCGATTCGGCAGGTCTTTACGGAGTTCGTGTAACCGTTCACTTAGCTGATCCCGGCAGGACTCCCTATCCGGACTACTTTGCCAACCTGGTCGTATCAGGCCGGTCAGTCAAACGCGGAACCGGTGCAATAAGTAGCGAGGAAGTGAAGCGAATCTTGCGGCCCTATGGCGGAGTGAGCTGCATCGGCAGACCAGGCGCAATGGAAATCACCAGGCGAGGGGCACTCACCGGCGCCGATCCTGAATGGACCCACCTTTACCACGACCCGGCAAACACTCTGATCTCCTCTGATGAACTGGTGAAAGGCCCGTTAGGAATGCTCTGGTTCAGGGATAGTGATTTTGCAATACCTTCGCGCCACGGCCGCGGAGTAGGGCCTCTGTTCAGCCGTGGTCGCCTTTTTGTTGAAGGCGTAAACGCCTTGCGTGCAATCGACGCCTATAACGGACATACCCTCTGGGAGTATCCTTAACGGGACATAATGAAAGCATACGATCAGGAGCACCTGGTGGGAGCTGCCGCAACTCAAGGAAACAGTTGCCTGGAGGGAAACAGGATCTATCTCCGCTCGGGTGGCGATCCTACAAATGGCGATTTTGCCGGAAAAAGCTGCATGGTCCTGGATGTGGCCACAGGGGAGAAACTGGCGGAATACGGGATACCTGAGGAAACAGCCGGTAATGAAAACTCCTACTGGGGCTATATTGCAGTTGAGGACGGTACTCTTTTTGGTTCTATAGCAAATACAGATCACATTTTGAGATATGCCTATCGTGAATCGGATATGAACAAGCTGTTTTCAGAGTCCAGCCTGTTTTTTGCAATGGATGCTTCAACCGGCAGGTTGAAATGGACGTTTACCCCGGAGCACTCCATCCGTCACAATGCTATTGCCATAGGCGCAGGGAAAGTTTTTCTAATCGACCGCCCACTGGCCGTTTCGGATGCGATCAGAAGAAACCCTCACAGGTTGCAGGGCGACTCTGTGAACATTTCCCAGGAGCATCCCCCTGGAAAACTTCTGGCCCTCGACTGCTCAACGGGTGAAATCCTCTGGCAGAACGAGGATAATATCTACGGAACATTACTCGCCTTGAGTGAAGAGGAAGATGTGCTGATTATGACCTACCAGTTCACCAGTTTCAGGCAAAAATCGGAAGTCGGCGGCTTGATGACCGGTTTTCGCGCCTCGGATGGGAAACGTCTCTGGGAAGATAGCACAAGAATCGGTGCAGATCGGAGGTACCGCTATAGTTCCCGGCCCTTGATCAATGGCCGGGTGATTTACCTGGAGCCAGGAGCGTACAATCTCCTGACAGGCGAAAGACTGGATTTCAGCTTCGAGCGCTCTTATTCCTGCGGTATCCTGACAGGATGCAAGAACTTGCTGGTATTCCGCTCGGCAACCATGGGATACCGTGATCTTACAGCCGGCAGCGGAACGGAAAATTATGGTGGAATTCGCCCGGGTTGCTGGATAAACGCTCTTCCCGTGGGGGGGCTCGTGATCATGCCGGATGCCACCGCCAGGTGTAACTGCAGCTACCTGAACAAGGCCACGATTGCTTTGCAGCCATTAAGACGGTAAACAGAGCATTGGCTGGGATTGAAGATTATTTATAGACACTGAGCACACCGATAGTAAATCTTCGACCGTAGTCAGGATAACCAACGACTGTGGAAAATTTACTGTTGGCGAGATTTTTCATCTCAAGGTAAACCCTGTTAACGGGCCTGACACCGAATGTCCATCCAGCCGTAAGATTCAGGTTATGATAACTCCCGAGCGGCTGAGGCAGCGGAGGGGTTCCGCCGGCAAATCTGGTGCTTTCGTAGGAGGAAACATACTTCCAGAGCAGGTTGAAATCGAGTTTTGCCCTTGAGGTGTATACTCCACCGCTGGTGATAAATCTGGGCAACTCCCTGTTACGGACCATGACATGATTGGCCTCGGCGCTGGAGCGCAGGGCCAGAAAGTTGCCGAAAAGCTGCAAATTACCGGCCAGTTGGACAATTCGGCCATCTATTTCCACACCGAGTTGCTCCTGATCCCGGTTCAGGTAAAGTTCTATCAACCGCTCGCCGACTTTTTCCGTTTGGCCGCTGAGGACAATGGCGTTTTTCTGTTTCAACAGGAATCCGGCCAGAGAAAAATATCCCAATCCTGCCTTTTTCAATTGAAATCCGAAATCCAGCTTGGTCCTTTTTTCGACTCTCGGCTCATTCAGATCTATATCCAGCTCACCTGCTCTGGGCTTGATATTGCCCCCCGACAGGTTGAAGTGTAAAGAGAGATTGTCGGAGAGACTGTATGACGAACCCAGGTTTGTGGTAAATACCGACGGCTCCCACTGGTCAGTCACCGGAGCGACTTGCTTGAAACCCTTCGGGCTGCCGTCAATATTGAACGCCCCGTATTCGTTTATATATGTCCTGGCCCAGCGCAAGCCCGCATCCACACACAGGGGACCGAACCTCTGTTCGTCCACCACCACTGCCGAATACGTTTCCAAGTCGGTGCGCCTGCCCACATAAAATCGTTTCCCGTTCGGCGCGACCCAGTGATTGTAAAGCCCTCCAACCCGGAGCACGTTTGTCGGGGTGAGGGCCACGGACTGGGTCAGATTAGCGCCCCATTCGTAGTCCCGCTCGCTGGTGCTCTGATGAGGGCTGACTGTTTCGCTGATAAAAGTGTGGTCGCGGTTTGCCAGGTTTATGATGAATTCCGTTGAGGCTTTATCGCCAGAGCTGTACATGGCTTTCACGCTTACCAGAGTAGCCCGGACTGGGTCGAATTTCTCGAGCGACTCGCGGAACCGTTCGGCAGCCGGCAGTTGTGCCTGGGCCAGTTGGCGTTGGCCGTCCAGATGGAGAATGTGAGCCGTGACCGACCACTTTTTGTTCGGGGTCCATCGCGCGCTTGTCCGGAAGTGGGTTATTCCTTCCTCTGCGTGCCTCCCCTCGGGCCCGTCTGTGCGGGGGGTGCCGAGGCTGAAAGCGTAGGATACGTTCCTTGCGGTTCCTCCGTGGGCCAGGCGCAGGCGATAGGTATTGAAAGAGCCGTACTCGAACTGAATCGCAGTTTCGCGCTGGCGGAACTGCCTGGGTATGATATTCACAACTCCCGCCAGGCCGGAAAGGCCGGTCAGCAGGGCAGCGCTGGAACGCATGACCTCGATCCGCTGCACGTCTTCTGCAAAGAAAAAGTAAGGCAGTTCGAGAAACTCGCGCTGCCAGGCGCCGTCCAGAGCATAGTCGGGATACGGATAACGCTGGCCGCGAATCGAGAAAAACTGTTTCACTTTTCTTCCCCGGCTCTCGATCCAGGCGCCAGGAACATATTCCACCGCCTCGATCAGGGTCTTTGCACCCTGCCTGCCGATTTCAGCCTGTGTGACAACACTGGACGCCAGTTCCAGTCCGACTGGTTCGGTCCTCGGCTCGGCAATCGGATCCCGGGGCAGAATACCGGTTATCACGATTGTATCCATTTCGAATATGCGTTGTTCGAAATTGCTTGATAGCCTGAGGGTGGCTGGTTTGTAAAACTCGACCCAGATCCCGTATTTTATACCTTCCGAACCAGGTGGTTCTGGTGTCCAGACCCGGAAATTTTCTATTTGCAACGCTTGCATGATCTTGCGTAAATCCGCAGCAGTCTGCCCGGGATCGTATTCGGGCCCGCCTTTCTGCCGTGCGCGCACCTGGCGCGCAAGCTCCACAGGCAGATCATCCGGGAAACCGCGCCCGATAAAGGCAGCGCCGCCGGGCTTGAGGACGCGGCAAATCTCGGCAAATGCTCCTTTTTTGTCTTTCCAGAACTGCAACGATCCACGCGAGACAATGATGTCAGCGTAGTTGCTGGCAAAGGGAAGGGCCTGGGCATCAGCCCGGACCGCTTTCACCCGGTGGCTGAACCCGGCTTTTTGCGCCTGCTCAAGGAAAAAGGGGAAGAAATGGGGATTGATATCCGCGTTTGTCCAGCGCATCCACCGTGTGCGCCTGCATAGCTCGATGATCAGGTGTCCGGGACCGCTGCCCAGATCGATCCCGATCCCTTTTTTTTCGGCAAGGTCGTAGCGGGAGACAATCTGCTCGGCAAGCGGGCCGTAAACCGGCGCCAGGGCATTATTTGCGATTTCGATAAAGTTTAGGGCATCTTCGCGGGAGTTCTCGCCCCGGGGATTCTGGGCGCTTAAGGCGGCTGTCGTGGATAACAGATAGCAGAAAAGGAAGAATGTAGCATAAAGAATGGTTTTTTCTTTCCGCATCTTTTCAATACCGGCCGTTAGACAATTTTTGCTTTCGATCAGATTCAACTGATAACCTAAAAGAAATAAGCGAAATAATAACTATATTCTTCTTGCAAGTCAAAAGGCAGTTTGAGATTGATTTGTCAGGTGGGTTGAGTTAGCTTGAAAATCGTATATTATGGTATTAGTAGTCCATTACGCTTCTCAAGAGCATGCAAAAGGCCCTGCTGGAAATACTCCTCTTTCTCGATTTTTAGGCTTTAAAAATGAACGATATTGAACTCTTTGCAGAGCTCGAAAGATACTTAATAGCCAGAAACGCCACATTTGTGGCCTGCGCCGATCTGCGGCAGTTGCCGGAAAATCCGCGCCGGGGCCTGTCAGTGGGGATCTGTATCGGCGTGAAGCTTGCCCCTTCGATTGTAGCCGGGATCACCGGCGGCCCCACTCCGGAGTACGCCGGTGAATACCTGCGTGTCAACGAACTCCTTCAGACTCTGGGCGAGGACTGCGCGGCGTTTCTGTGCGGTCGTGGGTTCAGGGCAGTCTCTCTCGCACCTTCGATTCAAGTGGCAGACCGGGGAACTCTCGAAACCGGCCTGCCCCACAAGACAGTGGCCACGCTCGCAGGGGTAGGATGGATAGGTAAGTGCGCGCTG
>JAUVUV010000307.1 GCA_030604975.1 Candidatus Glassiibacteriota bacterium
GGGCTAAATTGTTTTCAACTCGAAGATTCATTCATCAAACTTTTTCCAGCCAAGGTTCAGGATCACCTCGTCCTTGAGCAGCGAGCCCTGCATTAGCTTGACCAGAACCAGGTAGGGGAAATCAAGCTCGAGTTGCGAAATCCGCACCGTCCCTCGGGTACCTTCAATCTTTAGTGCTTCCTCTTCAAGAAGAGTCAGGTTGTCCACCGTGTTGATCTGAATTGAGGTGTTATCAAGCGGGTTGGTGACCTCTATGCGCAGGATATCGCCGTCCCGTTCGATCAGCAGGTTCTCCGGGAAACCGACGATACAGCTCATGACATCCGCTGGTTCCTCAAGGAAAGACAGCCGCGTCCTGCTCCCCACTTTTTCTGCGTGTATCGGCTGATGGTTCCAAAGGTCAACGTAATGCCAATCCTCCGGGTGATCAACCTCCATGAACGGGCCGATCAGGCGGCGGTGTTCCCAACGGCCGACATTTTCCCGGCCGAGCTGGTAAGCCGGATAGACACACTTGTCACGGGCCGGGAAGGCGTTGAGATAGAGGTTTTCGTGGAAATCATCGACCAGGGGAATGGGTTCGAGTGTTAAATAGGCGTCCTGGTTCTCATGGATGATCCTGCTGTAGCGTTTGATCAGGATCCGCTCCTGCCAGGTGAAACGGTTGATCTCGCCGAAAATGTCCTCCCAGACAATCAGTCCCACGCCGTTGAACAGGGCGTTGAGAATCAGTTCGTCCCGTTTGCGCGCACTTCGGTTGATATTTCGCACGTTGTGCTCGGGCAAGACGAACCGCAGAAGGTCCACGTTGGGCATCCTGTTGGAGGCCCTCCCATTCTGGTTCCAGCTTCCGGTGACAAGCTGCGCCCCCTCCAGGTCCGGTCTGCCCTCGGAGACAAACACAACCTCCGGGTTTACCGCATCCAGGGCGTGGCGGAAAGCACGGTCGGATTCGCTCATCGTGTCCAGGAAAATTCCGTCAGCTCTGATAGCCATGGCGATCCGGGCCTCCTCGGCGAAAGGATCTTTGCGAGCGCCGATAATGTCCCATGGCTTGAAAGGGATAAAAACCTGGACGCCGCGCGCATGCGCCCGCTCCACCATCCTGCGCAGGCCCTCGAGTCCTCCGGGCAGGTCCTCGTACATGGCGAACTGGTCGCGCCGGTCGAGTCCTGTTCGCGGGTAGTCGTGCCAGAGAAGCATATAATCATATCCGCCGAAATTCAGTTCTCCCTCCTCCAGGAATTTATCAATTCTGAACCGGTTGTTCTCCGGGTCATAGATATCATGGCCGTAGAGGAAAGTGAAATGCGAGACAAAGCGCTGACGGTATTTTTTCTGGACCGGCCTTTTGTAATAGGTGAAATCAAAGCTCGAGCGGATGTGTTTTTTAAAGGCCCCGAAGGCTGCGTGCCAGTCTCCCCGGTGGGGACAGATCCGGCAGTGGAGAATCTCGGTTTGATCGCCTGGTTCATGGACCATGCGGAAAATTTTCGATTTGAAATCATCTTTATCAGCAAAGGCCCAATCGAGTTTCGATCTGAGAATATGAAAGTAAATCCCTCTTTTCAGCCGGGTATTAAAAATGTCTATCGGCATCAGGGGATCTGAGGCGCGGGTGAAATAGAAGATAAAATCGCGGGGTGAGTCAATGCAGAAAAAGCTGCCGCCGGTGGGGATCAAATAGTGCATATCGGATTCGCCGCCCAGCCCTATTTTCTGCATCACAGGGAAAGTTATTCTGCTGGGGACAGTTAAGGCACTACGGTAACCGATTCCAGCAGTGGAGGTGTTCGTTACCTTGATATTCCAGCTCAGTTCCGGGCCTGTTCCCAGGGAGAAGGTCTGGGTTACCACCAGGAGATTTTCAGCGTAGCTGGACTTTTCGGTAACAGATATGGAAACTTCATCAGCGCGGCGTTCCTTTTCCCCGAGGGTTAAGAGCTGATAACCCACATCCCGGGCACTTCTCACTGAACAGAACATCAGAGGCGGATTGCCGTCCAGGAAATCCGTGCCCTCGCCCTTTTTTATCACGCTCGAAAGCTCCACACCCTGGACAAGCGAGATTGTGTATTTGACTGTTTCATTTTCCAGTATGATTGTTTCTACATTTTCTTTATCAGGAATGTATGACACTTTGCTTTCAGCCGAGACGGTTGCAGGCACAGTGGTTAGCATGGCTAAAGAAATCACGCAAAGAGGAGGCACGATGTTCAATTTATTTAGTTTTCCCATTTCAGGCTCCTGCCAAAATTGGAACTCTTAAGAATACGCTCAATATGGTATATAGCTTTCCTGAGCGGCGGATAGTTTTCAGCGTGCATCTTTCACACAGCGGAAGCCAACAGTGGCGCATCTGTTCAACGCCGGACTCATGTGCCAGAACTTGGTTCGCTGGTAATTTGCAACAGGCCCTCCCTGCATGTACCAGCGGCTGCTTTTTGCATGAAAGTAGCTTCCTCCGCGCAGCCAGGAAAAGTAATGGTAGCCGTCGGTTTGGAAAGAGTCTGTCCACTCCCAGACATTGCCTGCCATATCCAGGCCGCCGTAAGGGGAGGCTCCTTCCGGGTAGCTTCCCACAGGCTTAGTGCCCGGCGAGTCCATGTTCGCTTTGGCCGGATCGTAGAGGTTTCCCCAGGGCCATATCCGGCCATCTGTGCCCTGAACGGCTTTTTGCCACTCGGCCTCGGTTGGAAGCCGCTTGCCGGCCCAGCGGGCATAGGCTTGGGCATCCTCCAGGGAGACCCAGACCACCGGGTGTTTGCCTTTACCTTTGGGACAACTGCCGTTTTGCCAATGTTTGAGAAAATTTTCAGGCCATCTGGGTTTGTAGCTGCTCTGGTCCAGGAAGGTTTTAAATTGTTCGTTGGTCACCTCAGTCCTGTCGATATAGAAAGCGTCGAGGCAGATATCTTTTGTCATACTGTAGCGCACCCCGCGCTCGTCTATAACCAGAGAGTCCAGAGACAAACCTTCCCGCCTGCGATATTCCACGTGCATGGTGAATTTCCCTGCCGGCACCAGTACCATTTCCGGGCTGTTTTCAGCTTTGTCGGGTAAGACAGTTCGGGGAAAGATTGCCAGCGTGAAAAGGATAAGCGCAGGAAATAGGGTGCGGTGGAATAGTCTCATGTTGCTACTCCTATGATAAAAGTCTACTCCTTTCAGGTACCAAATCATGCTGTATGTGAGAGGGGATAAGTGTTCAACACCAACAGCTTTTGGTAGTAACAATTATTTAATGTTACTGCTTCAAGGTCAAGGGCATTGGGATGTCAATAACCTGTATAGCCTCAGGACAAGCTAAAGTCTGGTTTATAAGCCAGATAATTCCCCCCGGCAGCTCCGCCAAAAGATTTATAAAATAGTATCGTCGGGCACCCCATTAAATAGTAAGGGCTTGCTCTAAAAGGGCAGGCCTTTTTCTCTGAATACCATTCCATAAGACAAAGATATATATTTACAAGGTTAGCAGGTAAAACCAGGAAGAAACAACTTGTCCCTCAGTGCTGAAAGTGTAATTAAATTTTGAGTCCCAAAATTACAAATTCTGCTGAGGATTCACACTTCAACGGCACTCCGAGATGGAGGTACAGATGAAAAAACTGGCAGTCTGTTTAATAGTTATCTGTTTTTCTTCAGCATTGGCTGTAGCTGAGACTGAAACAAACGAATTGTCAATTATTCCCCGTCCAATGAGAATGCTGGTTGGGGAAGGCGGTTTTACCATATCAGCGGAGACAGTGATACAGGTGACAGGAACTACTCGTCCGATCGGGGAGTACCTCGGCAGGCTGCTTAAACAGGCAACCGGTTTCGAGATAAAATTAGCTGAATACTCCGCACAAATTGAACCGGCTGGTGCTATCAGCTTGCGCACTGCTCCGGAGATCGAGCGGCTCGGGCCTGAGGGATATGTCCTGAAAGTCAATCCCGAATCCGTGGTCATAAAAGCCTGGCGGCCGCCTGGAGTATTCTA
>JAUVUV010000377.1 GCA_030604975.1 Candidatus Glassiibacteriota bacterium
CGCCAATGACAATACCTTAATTCCCCCCCCATCCCCCCTTTGGCAAAGGGGGGTCAGGGGGGATTTAAGAAATATTCTCTTTATTGTTTATCTATTTATAGGGCAGGATACTAACTACTAGGTATTGATTTCAGCAGAACGGCCGCCATTTTTCCTCTGCGGGTTTTGGCGTGGCCAGGCTTACCAGCACCAGGCAGAGCAGGCTCATCCCCAGGGCCGGATAAACTGTGGGCCAATCCAGCGGCCTGCCCAGAAGTTCCCAGAGCGCGGTGGTGAGCATCCCGGCCCCGATCGAACTCACTCCTCCTGCCGGCGTGGCCCTCCTCCAGAAAAAGGCGGCCATCAGGGCAGGTGTAATCCCGGTGCCGTACATCGTGTAGGCGTAGACTGCCATCTCCAGAACGTTAGTGAAAAAACTCACCTGCACCCAGGCCAGCAGGCCCAGAGCGACAACCGCCACCCTCGAGAAAAGAACGAGCCTGCCTGAGGGCACATCCGGATTGATAAAACGCTGGTAGATATCCCGTGCCACATTAGTTGCCGGCACGAGCAGGAACGAGTCGGCAGTGGAGACGATCACCGCGACAATAGCGGCCAGGCAGAGACAGCCCACAGCCACGGGCAGGGCCTCTTTGACCACGTAGAGGATTACCATCTCTGATTCTATGCCTGCGAATCTGGCACTGCCGATCACCGCCAGGACCACTATCAGGGTCTCCAGCAGAATCGTGCCGACCATCCAGCCGAGAACGGATTTGCGGGCTGCGGATTCATCCCTGGCCGAAAAAAAACGCCCGTACATCCCGGCCTCTCCCAGCAGAAGCAGCATCGTGGCGAACGAATAGCCGAGCGCCTGGGCAACAGTCAGCTCTCCGAACACCTGGAAACGGGATTCCGGCAGGGTGAAGAGCACCGCATCCCATCCGCCGGCACTGCGCAGCAGGAACGGCAGAGCGAGGAAAAGACCGAGGATCATGATCGCCCCGTTTACCACATCCGTGTAGGCCACGGAAATCATTCCGGCGAGCACGGTATAGCCGATCACGAAGGCAGCAGTGATTATCATTCCGCTTTCCTGGGACATGCCGGTGACAAAGTTGAGCACCATCCCTCCGGCGCGGAACTGGTAGCTGACAATCGCAGTGTAGGCCACTATAGTGACCAGCGTACCGAGCAGGCGGGCATACTTGTTGTAGCGGGTTTCGAGGATATCCGGCACTGTGAACTGGCCGAATCTGCGGACCCGTCCGGCCACGAAATAGAGCACCACAATCGCCACCCAGACCCCGGCGTCGAACCAGAGGGCGGGGAAACCCTTGTCATAGGCCAGGCCAGCGCCGCCGAAAATGGAGCCGGAACCGATCCAGGTGGCAAGCAATGTGCCCACCAGCACGCCGGTGGAGAGCTTTCTGCCGGCAACCATGAAATCAGTCTCGTTTTTCACCCGCCTGCTGCGGGCCGCCCCCACGCCGAGCAGCACGACCAGGTAGGCGATAATTGCCCAGAAATAGATCATGCAGTCGTTCTTCCGCTTTGATTTTTATCGGTTATTCTCAAGGCGATTGCCCCGGTTGGAGCCTCTTTTTAAGATGATGCCTGCAGAGCCCGCCTCCAGGCGGCTTAGCAGTAAATTGTCTCTGATTATCGTGTTCTTGAGATTTTCAATGAGAATGCAGTGAGCTCCTTTCGGGCTGATTATCGTATTGCCGAATACATTGTGAGCCTCTCCGGACAGTATCAATCCGAAACCGGTTTTCGGAGATATGATGTTGGCACTGACCAGATTTTCCCGGCCGGCAATAAAGAGCCCTGAGCTTGACGGGGTCGATTCTTCATATCTCTCAGTGCTGAAAGTGTTTCCAGTGATGTTGTTCTGACGGGAGTCACTGTCGGTATAAACGGCCAGGCTGTCGTTGGCTTCAAAGGTGCAGCCGCTGATCACGTTGAAACTGGAGTTGGAAAATTTTGCACCGCCGCCGGGAACGTTATTACGGATTGTCCCTGCCGAAAAAGTGTTTGTATGGCTGTCCTGGAAAATCAGGCCCCATCCCCTGCTTTCCTCGATCAGGTTTCCGGAAAGGGAGGAGCAGGTAGTTGATTTGAGAACCATCCCCGGACCGCGATGATCATCGATATTGTTCCCGCTGGCTGTAAGGTTGTAGCAGCCGATTGCCAGGATCCCCTCCTGGTAATTCTCTTCGAGCTGGTTTGCCGAGACCACGATATCATGGCAGCCTTCCAGGCGAATACCGGATTTGCGGTTATACGTGATTACACAGGACTGAATGCGAGGGTCTTCATAACAGATAACGAGGTTTAATCCATGTCCCCGGTTGCGTACAATCCAGAGTTTTTCAAACAGGCTGTTATAGCAGTACTCGGCCAGAATTCCATCCCCTCCCTCAAGGTAATCTTCCTCAGGCCAGGCTCCGGCTTCCCGGATCGCGGCTGTATCGCCTGTGATACACATGTAGGAGATGGTTACGCCCCAGAGTGGATTGGTTTCCGGATCTTCAGCGGGCCGGGCGAGGATCGCCGGCTTGCCCTGCCGGTTCTCGTTGACAATAACAGTGCCCCGCCCCTCCCCGACGAGAGCCACATTGCTCTTGCGGATACGCAGAGGTTCACTGATCCGATAGATTCCAGCCGGAATCCTGACCAGCCCTCCGTTTGAAGGAAGAGCATCCAGGGCAGCCTGGATACTTGGGAAATCGGTTGCATTTAAGCTTGCCTGGTGAGCAGGCTGCTTTGAACATTTCAGGCTCGATACGAGCGCAATAATTACTATTAATCGGCAAGCAGAAATAAAAAGCCTTTGCATGTCAAGCCCCTTTTACCGGTTATATCAGATCTGCGAATAGGCTGCGGGGCGAAGGATTATGTCCGTGATGTTGGAAACCGTATCCTTGTACTTTTCAATTTCCCGCATTTTGAGCCATTCAGGGTGCGTGACGAAACGGTCCCAGCTTGCGTCACGGGTCTGCATGTTGTCGTGGCAGAGCATATAGGTCAGGTTGGGCAGCTGCGGCCCCACAAGGGTCTCGCCGAAAAACACCGGGTTCAGACCCGTTTTGCGGAAAAGCTCGATCTCTCCGCCCTGGTTGAACATCTCGATTTTTTTCCTTCCCGCCTTCACGCTGTGGCTTTCGTAGATACGGAGCTCGAAAATGCGGGACTTTTTCTCAACTGTCTGCGGGGACAGTTCAAGCCTGGGCATTTGCTCGAAAGCCAGCATGAGCGAGCTTTCCACCCGCACGTAGGCCGGCTCTGAAAGCGGGGTGTCGAGCACCGCGGCGCCGGACTGCATGAATTCGGCGTCGGC
>JAUVUV010000372.1 GCA_030604975.1 Candidatus Glassiibacteriota bacterium
CAGGGAGTTGGCCATGCAAGAGAAAGGTTTTCTATCCCGCAGAGAATTTCTCGGCAGAACGACTCTTTTCGCCTCGGCAGCCGGTGCGGTTGTCGGAACCAAAAAAACACGCGCCCAGCTTAACAATGCCGCAGTGCCACCACCGTCGAAACTCAGCGTAGGCTTTATCGGTGTGGGTGTCCGTGGAACCGAACTTCTCCAGGCAAGCCGTAAGATTTACGGTATCGAGACAGTAGCGGCCTGCGATCTGTACAAAGGCCATCTGAAGCGTGCGCTCGAACTCACAGACAACAAAATAGAAACCACTGGTGAGTACGAAAAGATACTCGCCCGGCAGGATATCGATGCGGTCGTTGTCGCGGTTCCGGACCATCAACACAAGAAAACTCTTCTCGACTGCCTCGAGGCTGGCAAGCATGTTTACATAGAAAAGCCCCTGACTCACAAGCTCGAAGATGGTGCGGAGATGATCCGGGCCGTGGATAAAAGCAAAAAAATCGTGCAGGTGGGGAGCCAGACTCTTTCGGCTGGCTGCATGTCCAAAGCCCGGAAGCTTATCCAGTCAGGCAAACTCGGCCAGATCACGATGATCGAGGGGAAAATGCTTAGATACAGCAGCCTGGCCGCCTGCTACTACCCTATCCCCCCTGACGCCTCGTCTGAAACTGTCGACTGGAAACGCTTTATCGGGGATGCCACCTGGCGCGAGTTCGACCCCAAGCGTTTTTTCCAGTGGCGGCTGTTCTGGGATTATTCAGGCGGGCTGACAACCGACCTTTTTGTCCACATGATTTCGGCAACTCACCACATGATGGGTGTCAGCGAGCCTGAATCAGTGGTCGGTTTCTCGGACATTTACTACTGGAAAAACTACCGGGAAGTCCCGGATCAGATTACCGCCCTGGTTTCCTATCCGCAAGGGTTCGTGCTCAAGCTCACCACCACAGTTAACAACGCCCACCCGGAACCGATGCTGGTTATCTACGGCACAAAGGGCACCCTCGAATACAACGGGTCGTGGATGAAACACTACGATGAGCCGCCGAGGGAAAGTTTCCGCTATGCAACCAATAGCTGGGCCACGGAAACAGTCAAGCAGTATATCCAGATCATGAGCCTGGACGAAAATCAAAGCCCGCTGGTTGGCTCCCCTCCCCGTGCCGCTGAACCAATGCATTACCGGGCAGAGGGCGGAGACAGCTCCGACGTGGCCCACCTTCGCAACTATTACGATGCAGTGCGCACGGGCTCGGATGTGATCGAGGATATCAGGTTCGGAGTCAATGCGGTCAACGTGGCCCACATGGTCAATCTCTCATGTAAAAGCGGCAAGGTCGTTCGCTGGAACCCGAAAGCCAAAAAAGTGGAGGTCTGAAATTTTTCTAAAGTTATCAAGGATAAATGCGATGAAATCCGGATTCCCATTACCGGCTGTTTGCCTGGTATGTCTGATGTGGACTGCCTGCGGCGCCCCCGACACACAAAGCTCACAACCAGTGAGCGGGGATTCTTTCCAGTGGCCCAACGGGGAGCGGGCTGCGGTTTGTCTGACCTATGATGACGGAATAGACGGCCACCTGGATATTGTCGCCCCTGATCTGGAGGTGGAAAACCTTCGGGGAACGTTCTATGTTCCCGGCTCCTCAGAATCGCTCGCCCGGCGGATGGAAGAATGGCGCGCTCTGGCCAGCCGCGGCCACGAACTGGGTAACCATACGCTCTTTCATCCCTGTATCCGCAATCGACCGGACGGCAGAGTATTTGAATGGGTCAGCCCTGAATACGCGCTTGAAAATTACACATTGCAGCAAATCATTACCGAACTCTCTGTGATGAACACCCTGCTCGAAGCAGTGGACGGCAAACACGAGCGAACCTATGCCTATACCTGTTCAGACTATGAGGCCGGCGGCGAATCTTTCGTGGACTCACTCCGGCACCTTTTTACCGCTGCTCGTGGAGGCGGCGAGATACCACTGGACATGCGCGATGTAGATATCCACCTGGTTCCCAGCTGGTCGGCCAAAGAGGTATCAGGACAGGAGATGATCGATTACGTGAACAGGGCCGCTGAATATGGTACAATGGCAGTGTTCATGTTTCACGGTGTGGGGGGCGGCCACAACCTGAATGTATCCCGGGAGGCTCACCGGGAATTGCTCGCTTATCTCAGTGCCAATCGAGACAGATTCTGGACAGAGCGGTTCGATAAAGTGATGGCACACGCGCGCTCGGAAAGAAACCGTCTCGGCTGGGACCGTTAAATCAGCTTTTTGCTGGAGACTGTCCATGACCCGCTTTATCCGGTGCCTGGTAATTCTGGTAACGGTTGCCTTTTCTATCAGGTCTTCTCTGGCTGGAGAGCTCAAAGTTGAAATCAGGCCCGACCACGCAGATTATTTTTATCGCGTGGGTGACAAGGCTGTTTTTTCCATAGATATTTCCGGGTCAGATTCAGGCTCCCTGCCCTGCTCTCTGCGCTACAGGTTCAGTGAGGACAATGCTCGCCTTTTGGATCAAGGTGAACTGGAGGCAGCAGCAAAGAGCGCGAAACTTGGATACAGCCTGGACCGTCCCGGGTTTCTTCGGCTCGACGTGCAACTGACCCTCGGCAAGGATACCCTGCGCAAGGCGACAGCCGTCGGTTTCGACCCTGAGGCGATCAGGCCGACAAACGTTCTACCGGATGATTACCTGAGGTTCTGGAGCCAGGGTATAACCGAGTTAATGAGGGTACCCATAGATGCCCAACTCGAGGAGGTTCAAGAGGACAAAGTCAAAGGTGCCAGGCGCTACCAGGTGGGCCTGGCCAATGTCGAGGGTTCACGGATTTACGGCTGGCTCACCGTGCCCCCGGGCTCCGGGCCGTTCCCTGCGGTAGTGCACGTACCGGGAGCTCCCGGAGGAGCTCGCGAATATATGACCGGCCCCAGGTCGGAATACGCCGAGGCCGGGATGATTATCCTGGCGCTCAATATCCACGGCGTGGAACTCGGCAGGGAAAAGGAATTTTACCAGCAGCTGCTGGACCGCAACCCCTCCGGCGGCTTCTCATCCCTGGGCGCTGATGATCCCTACCGCTACTACTACCGCCGGGTCGCTCTGGGAGCGATCCGCGCATTCGATTTTCTCTGCACGCGGGATGATGTGGACACCACGCGGCTGGCAGTGGCCGGGGGTAGCCAGGGCGGGGGGCTGGGGCTGATTGTCGCCTCGCTGGACAGGCGGATCAAGGCCGCCTCGATCAAGGTTCCCGCGATGTGCGACCACACCGGAATCCTGTTCCAGCGGCCCACCGGCTGGCCCCACCTTCTGGAAAGAAACTGCACTGATGAGCGGATAATCAAAACCAGCCGC
>JAUVUV010000190.1 GCA_030604975.1 Candidatus Glassiibacteriota bacterium
TAAAGCCTGTCTCGATTCTGGTACTCTACGGCCGGGAATCGAAAGAGATAGTAGATGCCGAAAAGTGAAGTGACAAACAGCGTCCGCCGCCTTCGTTTCGAGCACGGTGAGATGACCCAGCAGGAGCTGGCCGAAAGGGTTGGAGTGACCCGCCAGACGATTATCGCTATCGAGGCAGGCAAGTACATGCCCTCGCTTCCTCTGGCTTTCAAGCTGGCCCGGGTTTTCGGGCTGGGAGTGGAGGAGGTTTTCCAGTTGGAGGACGGTTACAGAAAGGATGGCTGAATTCTAATGGTCTGTACCTGGGAGTGCACCTGTGTGTGCCTCCCCTGAAAGGAGAGACACACAACTCTGCACCTTGTCTAATCCCTGAAACGCACATGCGGGTTGTCGCCGTAGGTGATCACCACCGGGCGTCCCTGGCTGGTAATCGACATCCTTCCTGCCTCGATCACCAGCTCGTTGTACGAGCTGTTGGCCGGGGTGGCGATAATCCCCTCGGTGTCGATCGCCTCGATCTCCGCCTGGCGCGCTTTCAGGTTCTCTCCGCCTGCTTCCTCCACCCTGCGGATCGCGCGGATAATACTCTCTATCGAGCGGTGGCCGTAGCCGACAGGAGTAAGTGTGCCGCCGCCCAGGTCGACCAGTTTGAAATAGTCCGGGCTTACCTCGTTGTAGCAGGTATCGCCCTCATCGCTCCCCTTGGCCGTGTAGCTGTGTTTCACACCACGGAACTGGTCGTCGTGCATCACCAGGGCGCCGTCTTTCTCACCGCGGCAGAACAGTGCCATGCCCTGGCTGTTACCTCCCGGAGCAATGTTGGGATAGCCCATGCCGTTGAGCACAGCCAGACAGGCCCCGTTGTTCCAGATCACACGGCCGTCTGTCCAGAGATAGCCCTTGTTGCCGTTGGGATACTCCTCGACCACCCCGTAAACCGAAACCTCGACCGGCAGCAGCCCGGTGATGAAAGCCACCAGGTCCACATAATGGCAGCCGATATAGGTGAACATGTCCGAATTCTCGACTGTACACCAGTTCTGGAAATTGGAGTTGCGGTAGTACCAGGGCTCGATCAGGCTTACGTACCCGAGGCGGAAATCTCCCAGCTCTCCTGCGCGGTAACGCAGGCGGGCGATCAGGTTGCGGTCGTCGAACCGCTTGTGGTACTCCATTCCGATAAACAGCCCCTTCTCGTGAGCCAGTTTCTCCAGTTCCACTGCCTCCTTGTATATCAGCACCAATGGCTTGACAACCAGCGCGTGAAGGTCGCATTCGAGCGCGTCTTTCACTACCTGGTAGTGAAGCTGGTCCGGCACGGCCACCACAGCGATACTGCGTTTGGGAGCCTTGCCAAAAACCTCCTGGTACAAATCAGGGAACGGTTTATCGAGATCTACCTTGCGGAAATCCGGATAGGGCGTGAAAGTGCAGCCCGGGAAGGCCTTTTTCAGGCCCTCGTTTTCGGCGATTTTTTTCAGCGGCGCGCCGTTGAGCGCACAGATCGAGATATCGCCGATCAGCCCTGTCCTCTGAAGGTGATACAGGGAGGGGAGAATCTGGATTTCGGTTATCATTCCCCCGCCCACTAGCACTACAGGGGGTTTTTCGTAACTCTGGCTCATCACTCGTATATCCTCACTAAGTTTGAAAATTTTTTTGGAATGTCCAATTCTGAATAGTCGGTGACTAGTTGGGAGGATAAGTTTAATTGATTTTCCTTGCCAAATCAAGGCACAAGTCCGGCCCGGTTCCGAAATATAGAAAGAGTTATAGCTGATTTGAAACCCTGAAGAATATGATGAAGATATTGTACAGTCCCGTCCAGTGTTTTATAGTTATCTGGTCGATGGAAAAACTCATTCTCAGGAGGATTGCCATGCCGGGGAGCGCCTGCCGAATCTGGTCGATTGTTTTAAGTGCTCTGTTAAGCCTGCCGCACCTTTCTTTTTCTCAGGATCTGAACCGGCTTGTTTCAGCCGAGTTGAACTCCCTCAGCGCATTCTACAAGGACTTGCACGCCAATCCGGAGCTGTCTTATTTCGAGAAAAACACCTCGGCTAAAATAGCTGCGGAGCTGCGCTCTGCGGGTTTCGAGGTTACCTATCCTGTGGGGAAATATCCCGGCGGTAAATATACCTGCTACGGGGTGGTGGCAGTGATGAAAAACGGGCCCGGCCCCACAGTGATGGTGCGGGCGGACATGGACGCTTTGCCCATAGAAGAGAAAACCGGCCTGGAGTGGGCAAGCAGGGTACGGATGAAAGATATCAGCGGGGAGGAAGTCGGCGTGATGCACGCCTGCGGCCATGATATGCATTCCACCACGCTGGTCGGCACAGCGCGTGTGCTCTCTCAGCTGAAAAGCAGGTGGAGCGGCACGCTGATCATGATCGGCCAGACAGCAGAGGAGAGAGGCGGCGGCGCCCGCGCCCTGCTGGCCGACGGCCTTTACGAGCGCTGGCCTGTTCCGGACTATGCCCTGGCCCTTCACGTGGACACCGGGGTGGAGGCAGGAAAAGTGGGCTACTGCCCGGGCTGGGCCTGGGCCAGCGTTGACATGGTGGATATCACGATCCGCGGTGTGGGCGCACACGGAGCACGGCCGCACCAGGGCCGCGACCCGGTGGTGATCGCCGCCCAGGTGATCAATGCCCTCCAGACAATTGTCAGCCGGGAGATCAACCCGGTCGATCCCGGGGTGGTCACAGTCGGCTCGATCCACGGCGGCAGCAAGCATAATATCATCCCGGACGAGGTGAAACTTCAGCTCACAGTGCGTTCCTTCACTGAGGAAGTTCGCCAGAGGATTCTCTCTTCAATCGAGCGGATCACCTTAAATACCTGCCGGGCCGCAGGAGTGCCCCAGGATCGTCTTCCAATAATCTCCGGTAGTGTAGAATACACGCCCGGGCTTTATAACGATCCCGAGTTGACAGCATCCACCGTGAAAGCGCTCGAATCAGTGCTGGGAGAGGCTAACGTGGTGCGGATCAAGCCCACCACAGGGGGAGAGGATTTCAGCGAATACGGCAGGACTGAGCACAAGGTCCCGATTTTCTACTTCCGCGTGGGCAGCGCAGAACCCGGCTCCGATCCGGCTTCCAGGCCCGGGCTGCATTCGTCGCTTTTCAAGCCGGTGCACGAGCCGGCTATCACTGCCGGTGTCAAGGCGATGACCGCAGCAGTGCTCAACCTGATGGGCAGGTGAACCGGTTTTCGCTTCATTGACAGCTGTGTGAACAATAATGATTGCTAACTCTGAAAGGAACTGATATGGGACAGGCAGATTTTTCTCATTTCTGGATGATATCGACGTTAAGCCTGGTTATTTCCTTAACTTTGATAAGTCATGTTTTAGCAAGAGATATGAAGGCAATTGTCGATGAAAAGCTTCCTGTACTGCTGGAATTTTACAAGGATCTGCACGCATCGCCGGAGTTATCCTATTTCGAGAAAGAGACCTCGGAAAAACTGGCAAAAGAACTGCGTAAGCTGGGCTTTGAGGTCACAAACCCTGTTGGAAAGTACCCTGATAAAAGCCTGACCTGTTACGGTGTCGTGACCATAATGGAAAATGGTTCGGGACCTACAGTTCTGGTGCGGACAGACATCGATGCCCTGCCGATACTGGAGAAAACAGGAGTGCCGTATGCAAGCAAGGTTCGCAGCACAGATGTCAGCCAGGAGGAGGTTCCTGTAATGCATGCCTGCGGCCACGACATGCACACTGCTACATTGCTTGGAACCGCACAGTTGCTGGCCGGGATGAAAGAGCGCTGGATAGGAACTCTGGTCATGCTCGGACAGACAGCGGAGGAGAGAGGGGGCGGTGCGCGCGCCGTTCTGGCCGACGGCCTGTACGAACGCTGGCCTGTGCCGGACTATGCACTGGCCCAGCACGGCGACCCGGACCTGGAGACGGGCCAGGTGGGCTACTGCCCGGGCTGGGCAATGGCAAATATCGACATGATCGATATCACGATCCGCGGAATCGGCGCGCACGGAGCGCGGCCACACCAGGGCCGTGACCCGGTGGTGATCGCTGCTCAGGTTATCAATAATTTGCAGACCGTGGTAAGTCGCTCAATTGACCCGGTCGAGACCGGGGTAGTGACTGTAGGCTCGATTCACGGCGGAAGCAAGCATAATATAATTCCAGACGAGGTGAAACTTCAGCTTACTGTCCGTTCCTTTACAGATGAGGTGCGTGCAAAAATCCTCGAGGAGATCGAGCGGATTACGGTCAATACCTGCCGGGCAGCCGGCGTGCCTGAGGATCGCCTGCCGGTAATCCATAACCGTACCGAGGAGTTTTTTCCGGCGCTCTATAATGACCCCGAACTTGTGGAATCGACTGTTAAAGCCTTCCGGGAAGTCCTGGGTGAGGAAAATGTCGTCAGGCAGAGACCCACCACTGCTGGTGAGGATTTCAGCGAATTCGGACTTACCGAACACAAGGTTCCTGTGTTCATGTTCCGGGTGGGAACTGCCGCTGCCGGTTCGGACCCATCAACCAGACCCGGCTGGCACTCCCCCTATTACCTACCGGTGCCCGAGCCTTCTCTCCGCACCGGAGTAATAGCCATGACAACCGCTGTGCTCAACCTGATGGGCAAGTGAAATAAGCAGGAGGTAATTTTGCGCCTGACAGTGCTGGGAGCAGGTACCCTGGTTCCGCATGCAGATTGCGGCAGCCCGGGCTTTGTGGTGAATGCCTGTGGGGATAACCTGTTGTTCGACAGCGGCTCAGGGACTCTTTACCGGGCGGCCCGGGCCGGTTTGAACTGGCAGGAGATTTCGCACATCTTTTACACCCACTACCACCCGGATCACACCCTGGACCTGGTTTCATTCCTCTTTGCCGCCAACTACACTCCGGGTGCGGAAAGAAGCGCTCCGCTCTATGTTTACGGCCCTGCCGGGCTGGAAGATTTTTACAACAGGGTCAGCGCGGCCTGGCCCCCGGTTATGCCGAAAAACTTCCGGCTTAACCTGTGCAAGCTCGACCCCGACGAGGCTGTGAAGGGTAAGGCAGGCTGGAAAGTCGAAACCGCGCCCATGGAGCACGGCGATGCCGGGGGACTGGCTTACAAGGTGAGCGATGGATCAAAATCCCTCGTTCTTTCCGGGGATACACAGTACTGCGCGGCACTGGTAAAAATCACTCGCGGCGCGGACCTGCTGGTCTGCGA
>JAUVUV010000259.1 GCA_030604975.1 Candidatus Glassiibacteriota bacterium
AATTTGGCCTTGATTTTTTCATTGCGCACCGGCTGGTTAGCCCGGGCCAGCACAAGCAATCCTCCATCTGCCGAGGTGGCATCAACAGTCAGCCAGGCTTTACCGTCAGGGGTGGCGATCACCGAACTGCGGCCTGCGGAAGCAAGCATGGAGGAATAGGCGTTGGTGAACTCGCCGAGCCTGCCTGCGGTATTCTCGCCGGTGACGGTCAGCAGAAACGAGGAGCGCGTGGTATATTGCGCCCTCCAGATGTCGTTGTTACCCACGCGGGTGACCGGAATGGCCTCCAGGTTGATTTTCACTGTTGGGTCGGCCCGCAGGGGTTCGGAGGAAATGATATAGAAAGTGATATGCCCGATAAAAACGGGGTTTCTGCTTACCAGCACGACAAATTCCGGCCCCTGGCCCTGGTGGGATTCGAGCAGAAGAAATCCGTTTGTCTGCCGGCTGCTGACAGTGAAGCCAGACTTGCCCCGCACGAGCACTTTCCACCAATAACGAGTATTGTCGGTCAGGTTCGGCACCGTGACCGTGGTGTCGCTCAAATCCGGGATCTGGCTGATTATATTGTTTGTGGTAAACAGGCTGTCGAGCGAAAGCCAGAACTCGTAGTGCAGAATGTCTGTTGAGTCTGTAGAGGTGCTCGAGCGCCAGATAAAGGTCGTTGTCGGGGTATTGATCGTATCACCGCCCGCAGGGGCTACCAGATCGAATTCGGAGGGTTTTGCACTGTCGTCGGGTGAGAAAAATCGGCTTTGGATGAGTGTGTTTCTCCGGCTTTCCTCACAGATATAAAGATCCACCCGGTTATCCTGGTTGAAATCGCTCACTGCCAAGGCGCGGGAAGTGCTGCTCCAGGCAGGCATCATTCCCATCGGAGCCTCATGGAAAAACCCCTGGCCATTATTGAGCAGCAGGAGATTCGGTTCGCCGTAGTTGATATAATAGAGGTCAATGTAACCATCGGCGTTTGCTTCAAAAAATTTCACCCCAACAGTGTTGCTGCTTTCTGGCGGCAGCCTGCCTTGGATATCTTTGGTGAATCCTCCGCTGCCGTTGTTAAGGAACAGCTCGTTCTGCTGGGTTTCATTCTGGGCCACCACCAGGTCCAGGTCACCGTCACCGTCCACGTCCGCCAGGTCTCCGCCTGTGGCCTGGGCAGCGGATTCGGAGGTGAGGCCGATGTACTGAAAAATCCCGACGCCGTAGTTACGCAGCCAGGCATGATCCTGTGCCCGGTTGATAATCACGATATCCGTGGCTCCGTCGCCGTTCAAATCGCCGGCCACGGCCCAGATACTCTGGTCTGCCGGATGGTTGATCATTTTCAGGTCGGTCACGTCACTGAATATCCCGAGGCTGTCATTATAGAACAGGCTGTTTTTCTCCCCGCTCGTTACACCGGTGTGGGCGAAAAAAAGATCGACTGCGCCGTCGCCGTTAAAGTCGTCCGCCAAGACACATCTCGAACCTAATTCGTCTTCGGGAAGGTAGGTCATACCCGTAGGGGCAAAGATCTTAAGAGAAACATCCTCGAACCGGCCACGGCCATTGTTCATAAACAGCCGGTTCTGGCCGCCATCATTGGCAAAGACTATATCGAGTTGGTCATCTGCGTTGAAATCTGCTACTGCCACGCAGGTGGAGTTATCAGGCTGCTGGATTCCGACGAAACTTTCGAAAGTCATATCCTGAAGGCCGAGCACACGGTTATAGTGATAGATGTTGTTCGACTCGCCGTAATTGGCGACCACCACATCGATCACCCCGTCATTGTTAAGATCCGCCAGGCTTGCAAACCTGCTCTTACGCACATCGCTGGTGCCGAGAATATTGGTCGTATCGGCGAAACTCACCGTGCCGAGCGAAGCCAGAGTGAGTATTTCGTAATTGTACAGGCCGTAGTTTGGAGCAAGCCGCCCGTCCTTTTCCACCTGACCGAGAGAATCCGTGACCTGGATAAAATACTCGATACTGCTGCCTAGCGGCTGAGGTTGGAGCTCTCCCCAGTAGTGCGCGCCGTAATGCTGCATCGGGACATCAAAGAAAGTGAGTCCTTTCAGCAGGTTTCGCCACTTGATAACAGCCGATCTCACCCCCATGGTCGAGGTGATCCAGGTGTCTATTCTTACAGGCAGATTGGGATTTAACGTACTCAGGGCATCCGTGGTCAGAGTGATTCCCATTTTCGGGGCAGCTGCTGCAGTATCCGAAAGCACCTCGAAGCGGTAGGGCGGGACAAACGGGTTGACATGTATGCTGTCCGGCTTGGAACTTTTCAAGCCCATCGAATCCTCGGCAATGACCAGATACTGAACAACCGAATTAAACGGCTGTCCTGGAATGTCGCCGGTATAATCGTTCGTGCCGAATACATTGGTCATCTCGACCGTATCAGCGAAAACGTTGCTTCTGGTGGTCCAGACCATCTTGACCTTACCCGTGAAATTGTCCACCACGCTGCTTGTGATCCAGTACGGCCCGGTGACGCTCTGGGTGTTCGGGTACTCGGTGGTGAAATAAATGAAAGGCGGTGTATTATCCAGGGTAAAATCGGCAGTGGCCGTGGGAAGGAAAGTTACCCGGGCGAAGGTATCCAGTTCGGTGCTGTCCGGGCTGGAGACATTTATCGCCCGGATCGTCTTGGTCTCGGAAAACTCAGAAAAGAACAGGCCCCAGGTCCGTCCATTGCCATCGGTGGGCTGCTGGGGGTGAAGGTAGCTCACTCCGCGATCCGGCGTGGCGCGCAACTGGAGCTCGACATTCGGGACCGGCTGGTCCAGTTCGTCCAGCACGGTAATCTGTACCACCGAGGCGCTTGTGCCGTTTGAGAGAACCGGGCTTGAGGCGGTAATAATCCCGTGGCTGGCCTTCTTTGCAATATCAATAATTTCGTAAGTTCCCAGATCCTGATAATTGCCTGCTGCCCGGATGACTGTCAGCAGAACGCTGTCCCGCTCGATTCCCTGGCTTGCGCTGAGAATGTTTAAAAACAGCCAGGTCTGGTTCGGGATATACTCCGCCATGCCCAATATGCCATCTTTGTAAGTGCGGTAATTGGCGATATCGAAGTTGAAATTACCTTCCTGGTTAGTTAAAACCGCATACCACATGGTGCTGTCCACCATTATGCTGTCACCGACATTCTTGAACCACCTGTAATAGGAGCGAACCAGCACGTTTTCCATAGGCTGAGTTGTAATCTTGTCTATCACTCTTCCGAAGAGGTTGGTACTCGCCCCTGGTCGTTCCTGCTGACTGGTAACGACTGAATCCACTCCTGTGGTGCTGACAGATTTTTCAAGGCCGTCTGAGCGCACCTTGTAGTAATAAACCGTGTTGATGTCGAGAAAGGTCGCCTGGGCGTAATGCACCTGGCTGGGGCCCTCGATTGAGCTGTTTAGCACGGATTCAGGGTTGAACTTGTCCTTGCCGTAGATAAGCTGGTTTTCCGTGGTGGGCCGGTTGGTGCGCCATGATACGACAAATGCGTTACCGGTATGGTTCGAAAGCTGAATGTCTGTTATCTCCAGCACCGTTTCCTGAGCCTGAGCTGGAACCGGTCCGGCAAGCCAGAGGGCAACGGTCAAAAAAACGAGAAATTTTCTGTTGAAAACTTTCAGAGAATCGCTCATGGAGTTATTCCTTGAATCATTGGATCTGTTTATTCCTCACCGACTCATTTTTTCAGCATTACCAACAGAGCCAGGAGGTCAAAGATATTTATCGTGCCGCTGGTGTCCACGTCAGCCGCCCCGAAAAGCCTTTGATTGTCAGGCACGAGCTTGGCGCTCAGGATTTTCAAAAGATCCAGCAGATCGAAAATATTTATCGCCCCGTTGTTGTCGAGATCGCCTTTTATCACCTCATTCGGGTCGTAAACTGTAATACTCACCTTACCCAGAGACTGCGGACTGCTTCCTGTTAAAACCGCAGAACTGTCTGAATGCTCGCTCCAGTAATTTGGGATGTAATGGATCAAAACCCTGTCGCCTGTCCAAGCGTTGTACAGGGAACCGTCCCTGGCGCGAAATTCAGACCAGTTCGTGAGCCAGTTGCCATTTTTGTCTGTCAGTAAAGTACGGGGAAGGGAAGGATCGTCACCTTCCCTTTTAATTCTGATCCGAACAAGGATGCGCTCCAAGGGGTTATCCCAGGTATCGGTCACATTGCCGTATATCGTGTTCGCGGAGGGGATTTCTCCTGAAATTGGAAGGGTTTTGAAAGAATACAACGCCTCCTCATTGTCCCAGACCATATCCCCGGAACCTACGCGGTACTTGTATTCCTTTTCAGGAGAAAGATCTATTATGTTCATTTCATGTACATAGCTGGGAGCCTTATAAGTGTCATAAAATATCATAACCGTATCTGGATCAGTTGAATATACCTCGAC
>JAUVUV010000390.1 GCA_030604975.1 Candidatus Glassiibacteriota bacterium
AAGTGACTCTTTCAGCCATTGCGGAAATGTCGAAAAATGCGGACCAATACACAGACCTCGATGATCTTGCAGGCGTGCTGAAAAAGTTTTCCGTTCCCCTTTCCATGGACGAACTGAAAAAGGTCGCTGAAAAGATGCTCAACCGCAAAATACTGGAACAGGACACGGAAGATTCCTTTCGTTTCAGAATGGATCTGTTTCGCCTCTGGATCAGAGAGGAGCACAATCTGTATAAAGTTGCCCGAGAGATCAAACAGCAGGCTACCGTCTAAACTTTTCGTGGAGGAAAAACGATGAAAACTCATTCAGCTTTTTGGCTAGTTGCTATTTTTTTCTTATTTAATTGTAATCTTTTAACCGCCCAGCGCACCCTTAATATCCTGGTATACGCCGAGGGATACCGCTATGGGAAAGCCGCGTTCGAACTGGCCGAAATGCTCGAGGCAGGCCCAGCGGATAATGTCACGGCTGAATTCGTAAACACCGAACACGCGCTCAAGCCCGAAACCTTAGCTGAATACGACGTTCTGGTACTTTTCAACCACAACGATATCAGTTCCGTGCACGAGAAAAATATCACCGGTTTTGTTTCCGGAGGAAAGGGGCTTGTCGCCCTTCATCACGTGATTAACAAAGCAAACGACAACCCCGAGCTGATCAGACTGATCGGGGGATATTATTTAGTCGAGGATGGGATGCTCGCCCACCGCGATTACAACATTGTGCGTCTCCCCGGGGTGGAGCATCCGATCCTCGAGGGAATCCCTGACAAATTCATGATAAAAAACGACCAGGATTTTAAAATCCGATTTCATCCCGGCCAGAGTGTCAACCGCCTGCTGAGCAATGATCTGAAAGAAAACGGTCCTCAGGAAGACAGCGGCTGGACCAGAACTAAAGGTGCCGGCAGAGTGGTATTCCTCAGTCCAGGGGACCCTGTCGAGGAACGCCCCTTTATTGTCAACAAAGTTCTGGCTGCCCTGATAACCAACGCGGTGCGCTGGGCAGCGGGCTTCTGAGTGGGGCGAACTTCAACTACTTGAGAAAATATTCTGATGATCTGTCCTCACTGCAAAGCTGAAAATCCGGCCAGTAACTGGTACTGCCTGAATTGCGGAAAAAATCTCAGGAACCAGTTAGATCCAGATACTCCGGCTGCCTCTGGAACGACCCCAGGCAGACAACCGGCCCCTGCCGCTGTGGAACTGGATACCGGGCGGAAAGGGAAAACGATGTTTGCCGGCCGCTATCGGGATCTTGTACAAATCGGTGACGGGGCAATGGCCACTGTGTTCCGCGCCCGGGACACTGTGCTCGACCAGATTGTTGCGCTTAAAGTTCTCCACAGCGACTTGGCGGCAAACGAGCAATACATTGCCCGTTTCAAGCGGGAAATCGCACTGGCGCGGACTATCACCCACCCGAATGTCTACCGAATTTACGATATCGGCCAGTCCGGTAACGTGCATTTTATCAGCATGGAATATATCGACGGTAAGGAGCTTAAAAGCATTCTGGAGAAAAAGCCGCCCGGAATGGCCGAGGGGATCAGCATAGTGCAGCAGATCTGTCTCGCGCTGGCCCAGGCCCATAGAAAAGGAGTGATCCATCGCGACCTGAAACCGCAGAATATCATGATCGAGAAAGAAACTAACCGCTGCGTGGTGATGGATTTCGGGATCGCTATCGGCGAGACATCCAGCGCGATTACCCAGACAGGGGCTTTCGTAGGCACGCCTGAGTATATTTCACCCGAACAGGCCAATGGTCTTGATGTTGACCAGAAAACGGACATTTACTCGCTCGGGGTTATCATGTACGAGATCTTCACCGGCAAGCTTCCTTTCGGGCCCGGCAAGCCGCTGGCTGTGGCGCTCAAGCATATCAAAGAAACTCCATTGGCACCCCGCAAATTGAAACCCGAGCTGCCCCAGGAGCTGGAGGCGATAATCCTCAAGGCCATGGTCAAGGAAAGGGAGCAGCGCTGCCCGGATGCCCTCTCACTGCTCGCCGATCTGGACAGCCTGCTGTCTGAAAAGGACAAATCTGTCCGGGAAAGTGAATCCGAGAGGTTCCAGCTTCCAGGACTGGCGTTAACCGGGCAGAATCCCTACCTGAATCGCACAATGATTCGCGACAGACGTTTTTTCTTCGGGCGGAAAAAGGAAACCGCTACTATTTATTCACGGCTCGGAGCGGCCCGGCCCCAGTCGGTCTCGATCGTGGGTGAAAGACGGATCGGTAAAAGCAGCCTGCTTTACCATATCAAGGAGGAAGGCAACCGGCTATCTTACCTGAAAGACTCCTCCCGCTATATATTCATTTTCATAGATTTCCAGGAAAAACGCCGAGTTTCCGTCCAGGAGTTCTTTGTCTCTTTATTTAAAGCTCTGAAAGCCGAGGCAGGAGATAAGATGGGCTCGCTCCCTAAACCCGGCTACGACGGTTTCAAGGAAGTCTGCGAAAAACTCGACCGCGAGAAAATGAAACTCGTGCTTCTTTTCGATGAGTTCGAGTCGATAACAAAAAATAAAAATTTCAAACCGGAGTTTTTCGCCTTTCTACGCTCGCTTGCCAATAATTACAACGTGGCCTATGTTACAAGTTCGGTGAAAAATTTGCAGGAACTCTGCCACAACCGCGAAATCAGTGATTCTCCCTTTTTCAATATCTTCTCAAACCTCAATCTTACGTCATTTACGGAAACTGAGGCACGGCAGTTTGTCAGCGAGCCGAGCAAAAATGCCGGCCATCCCCTCGAGGAGCATTTCGACATCGTGGTTGAGCTTGCCGGCTATTTCCCGTTCTACATGGCAATCGCCTGCTCAATACTTTTCGATTTCGATTTCGAGCAGGCCGATCCGCGAAAAACAGTTTCAGAAAATGTCGAAGAACTGTTTTTAGATGAGGCTGGGATGCATTTTCAGTTTATCCTTAACAGCCTGAGCCCTGAGGAGATAAAAGTTTGCAGGAAAATTATCGACAAGGACACTTTAAAAGATACCGATAAATACACCGTGAAAGATCTCGTTAAGCGGGTGTACCTGATTCAAAATGACTCGGAGGAGGAGGTCAGGCTATTCTCCAAGACTTTCGCCAAGCTGCTTGTCGAGAAAATAATTAAAAAAAAGATACCCTGATTTTATAGAATGAATCTTATTAATAACTTACAACCAGCTGCCTTTGGTCCACTTACCATGCCGACAGGCCTTTAGCTCAGAC
>JAUVUV010000102.1 GCA_030604975.1 Candidatus Glassiibacteriota bacterium
GCCCGAATCGCTGATCCAGATAATCGTGTGCCCGGTTTCGGTCTCGGGCTGGATCAGCATGAAACAGGCATAGGTGCAGTCAATAGATTCGATCACCAACTCGTTGCTCTGGGCTTTTTCGAACGGGCCGATAAAAAACAGCAGGAGCACAGCCGCTGCGGCAAGGCTCAGCCAGTATGCGGCCCGGCGTGGGACTTTGCTCTGCTTCTTTTCCAGCCTGGCCGAGATCTCCTCCCAGTTGCGGCGCGCGGTGAACTCGTCTGCTTCGCTTGTCTCTCCCACGAGCTGAATCAGCTCGCTCAGGCGCTCGTAGCGCGCCAGTCTCTCTCGCAAGGCGGGATCAGCGGCCAGAGCCTCCTCGATCCGGGGGCGCTCCTGGCCGTGGACTTCGCCGTCGTAGTATCGCTGAATGATTTCCTCGGTAAGTTCGAATTTCCTGTCGGCCATGTTTAGTTCTCCTAGTCCAGCACTTTCCAGCGTTTCAGGGTCTCAGCCACTTTCTTGCGCGCATAGTGCAGGCGGCTCATCACCGTGCCGATCGTAACACCTGTGACCTCGGCGATCTCGGCATAGCTCAGGCCGTTGATTTCGCGCAGCACCATGACTTCCCTGTGCTCCTTGCCCAGCGTGCCGAGTACCTTTCGCACCATAGCGGCCAGCTCCTTGCGGTATAACTGTCCCTCGGGACCTTCCTCACCGGGAGCGGCCGCCTGCATCGCTCCCCGGCCGATTTCAGACAGGGGCTGTTCCGGCACGCTCTGGAAGCGCCTTGCCTGTTTGCGCCTGAAATCAGTGGTGGCGTTCAGCGCTATCCGGTAAAGCCAGGTGTAAAAAGAGCTCGCTCCCTTGAAACTGTCAAGGGAAGCAAAGGCACGGATAAAAACTTCCTGCACGATATCGCCGGCATCTTCCGGCGAGTTGACCATCGAACCTACAAGGCGGTAGATTCTTTTCTGGTAATGATCGTAGAGCTTGCGGAAGGCATTCTGGCTTCCGGCAAGAGCCTGCGAGACTATTTGTTCATCCTCTTCCGGCTGTTGCACCTTGGCTTCGGGCACTCTCCACCTATCAACTGCTTAGACGCTCGTCTCGAGCGTTTATTCAAGAAAATTTTTCACGCTTTATTCAACGTAATTTTTTTGACGCTTTTTCCCCAAAATCGGTCAGAGGATAATTTTCCGCCAGCTGTCTGTAAACAGACCTTGCCAGTTCATCATCCTTGATTTTATCCTCGGCCAGTTCACCGGCCCGGTAAAGGTACCGGGGAGCCAGGGGGCTGTCCGGGAAAAGCTCGGCGATCCGCCGGTAAGCTCCCACCGCATCGGCGTAATTTTTTGTCTTCTCCTCATGGATTCCACCGATTTTAATCAGCACCTCGGCAGCACGGGTTTCGCCTGGGAACTCGCTTACCAGACGTTCGTAGAATTCCAGGGATTTCTGCGGGTTGTTCAAACGGTCAAGGTATATCCTGCCGATTCGCCCGTAGCATTCTGTCCGGATTTCAACAAATGGAAACCTCTTTGCCGTGTCCTCGAGCTGAACCACGGCCTGGCCGTAATTCTCCTCGGCCTCATCCACCTCGGAGATCAATACCGAGGCGCTGCCTGCTACCAGTTCGGCCGGAAACTTGTCTATCACCTCCAGGTAAACCCGCCTTGCCATTTCGTAGTTCTTGAGTTCACGTAAGTAGACCTCGGCCGCCCCCAGCAGCGCCTCGCCCACCCCGTCGCCGTACGGCTTGATCACCTCGGCAGTGCGGTAGGCAATCAGCGCGTTGCGCCACTTTTTCTCCATACGGTACATGTTGCCCATTATCAGGCAGACACGGGCCGGCTGAAGGTCATAGTTCAGGTGGTAGAGATAGTGCCGGCACTCGTTGATCAGATAGCGGGAAAGCCCGTCGATTCTGGCGTCGGCCAAAAGCAGAAGCCAGTCCAGGTAACCTCGCTCTCCGCCGGGGAAAGTTTGCCCTTTATCCAGAACTTTCAGGACATGGCGCTTGAGAAGAGCAAGGTTGTCATCGCTGAAGATCGCCGTAATACCGCGTTTTTTGCTTTCGGCAAGCCGCTTGAGGCCCTCCTTGGTCTGCGGGATCAGCGGGCTGGAGGGGTAAACGAAAGCCACTTTGAGAAAGCTTGCGATTGCAGCGGCTTCATTTTTCTGGTGTTCGTAGACTGTGGCGGCAAGGTCTTCCAGGCTGTCGCTTTTGGCTGAATGCGGATAGAGACTGCGAAAGATGGCGAATTCCTCGGTAAGCGCCACTGCGTAATTTTCGCTTGAGGCGTCATACCTGCTCTTGAGAAGCTGCCAGTAGGCATCTTCAGGCGGATTCGCGCAACTTGCCTGTCGCGGAAAGATTACCGCAAGCAGGCAGACGTATAGCAAGAGGGAAATTATACGTCTTAATTCGGGTGTGGGAAAAACCGGCATCCATTCCTCCTTAATCTTTTTATTTTTCATTTCCACTTGGGCTGTCGCTTAATGACTCGGCCAACTGAGAGGGCGATGCCTGGGGATTCAGCGGGAAACTGAACGTAAAAATCGAGCCGCTGCCTACAGTGCTTTTTACCTCGATTTTACCATCCAGCAGCCGACACAGCCTTTGCGCTATTGTCAGGCCGAGCCCTGTGCCGCCGTGGCTTCTGCTCAGGGAGCCGTCACCCTGGCGGAAAGCGTCAAAAATGTAAGGAAGGTCCTCTGACGGGATCCCCTGGCCGGTATCGCTCACTGCAATCCACCAATTTTGGCCGCCTCTGTCCAGACCGGCGCTCAGTTTGACCGTGCCTTTCTTGGTGAACTTGGCAGCGTTGTCGAGAGTCGCTATAAGAAGCTGGCCGATTACCTTGGCGTCCGTGCTGACTTCGACCAGTTCCCTGTCAGTTTCCACCACCACATTGACATCCGTTCCTTTGAGAAGCGGTTCGAAAACTGAGGCCGATTCCTTGAGCAGTTCGGCGACTTTGACCGGCTTGAACTTAGGGCTCACTTTCTCGAATTCGAGCTTGGCGAAATCCAGTATTCTGCGGATTCTTTCCAGCAGGGATTTGCTGTTGCTGTCGATAATATCTATGCTTTTGAGCTGTTTGGGAGTGAGCGGGCCGTGGCGTTTCTCGCGCAGGAGCCTGCAGAAACCCAGGATCGAGTTCAGGGGGGTTTTCAGTTCGTGGGAGAACGAGGCAAGAAACTCGTTTTTAAGCCGGGCTGCCTCCTCGAGCTTTATCTTGCTGCGGCGGAGCTGTTCGTTAGATTCAGCAAGACTTCTCGTGCGCTCAGCCACTTTCTGTTCGAGCAGAACCGCTGTCTGTTCCACCCTGCGGCGAGCCTCGATAATCGAGGGAATCCAGAGAAAAAAACCGTAGTCCAGGCAGAAAAAGCCGAAAAGACGGCAGATAATGTCCTTGAAAAAACGGAGTGTCGATGGATCGATATTTATAAAAATGACGCTGGTATTAGGAAATCTCGAGAAAAGGTCAGTGAGCGATTCCAGGAGTATCAGGCTGAAACCGGTCAGGATAAAATACCAGCCCCTCCCCTTTATCTCGGGGTGGCGGGCGCTGTTCGCTACCAGGAAAGCGAGCATGGTCAGCATGATCACCACCCTGAAAAAAACCAGGGTCAGGGGCGAATGCAGAATCGAAAGGAACAGGTCGGCGATGATTATCGCATTCAGGATCAGGACCAGCAGGAAAAAGAAAGTCAGGAGGCTGAATCCGGCCTGGTTTTCCATATCATCCGTGCTGCCGTGCATCGCAGTTTCTCGCAGAAAACGGGCAAAGTAAATGTTCAGGCAAGTGCGGAGCGGGAAGAAAATGACTCGCTACAAATTAATAATAATTGTCCTCCTAACTATTATCCAGCCTTGTCTAAAATGAAGCGGTTGATTTTTGCCACTGGCTGAACTATGATAAAAGAGGAACTTAAATTTGTATTTGTACCCCACAACTTTGAGGAACCCAGATCGATATGTCTAAATTTAAAGGTTCCGGCGATATAACCAGGACGATTATCCTGGGGATGCTTGTAGAAGGTCAGAAACACGGATACGAGATAAAAAAACGCATCCGTAACGCCCTGGGCGAGGCTGCCGACATCAATTTCGGCTCGATTTATTACGGCTTAAAAAGTTTGACCGCCAACGGCTTAGTGGATCATATACGCGATGAGCCTGGAAAAGGCAGCCCGGAACGCTCGATTTACCGGATAACCCCCAAGGGACGCCGCAAGCTGGCGAATCTTCTCCAGCGAAGCCTTCAGGAGCCGGATTTACCACTGCATGCGGTTGAGGTCGGACTGCACTTCATGGATATACTCCCCGCCGGGAAAGTCCGTGATATCCTGGCCGAGCGTTACAGCATGCTCAAGGAAAGATACGAAAACGCCCTGGCCGGGGAAGCCCCGGCGGATGAGCCCTCCCGGGCCTCTTTTATCCGTGAATACCGGCTCTACCAGCTCGGGGCTGAGGTGCACTGGCTGAAAAACCTGCTGCCCAAGCTGGAAAAGAAATAATCTTCCCGATTTTTACCCGTCTTCGAGAAATCTTTCAATACGCTCGTAGTAGGATTCCCCGAGTACCGCGTACAGATCGAGGTGGCCCCCGCCCTCCACTGCCCAGAAAACCACCTGGCCGGCTGAGCCTCCCCGGGCCAGTTTCTCCCCGAGACTGAAAGGCACCACCTCATCCAGCCTGCCGTGAAGGATCATTACCGGAACCCGTACGCGTTTCAGTGTCCGGCTCACCTCCCAGTTGTTTTTCATTACCAGGTGCAACGGCAGATAACCGAATATCCGCCGTGAAAAGTCGCGTCCGCTTGTAAAAGAACCCTCGAGCACAAGCCTGCCCACTTTCCTTCCGGCTGCCAGGTAAGTAGCAGGCGCGCCACCGAGCGAGCGGCCGAATGCAACCAGCCGCTCAGGAGCAATGCCTTTAACTCGTGTCAGGTAATCCCAGACAGCCAGGGCGTCTTCCTGAAAAGCTTTCTCGCTCGGCTTTCCAGTGGACAGGCCGTAGCCCCGGTAGTCGAAAAGTAAAGCACCAAGCCCGTGCCTGACAAACGGGGCAAGCAAGTCGAGCCGATGAGAAATGTTGCCGGCGTTGCCGTGAAAAAATACTATTACCGCTGCATCCGCCTTCCCCGGTCTGAAATACCAGCCGTGAATAGTGTCGCCGCCACCGGACTGAATGCGAACCTCCTCGGCGGACAGGCCGAAATTCTCAGGCTTGAATTCGAATTCGCGCCACGGGTGAAAAGTTATCCAGTTCTCGAGCAGCCGCACAAGAATTGCCAGCACCATGAGCACGGCCACTACGGATAAGATTCCCAGAAATATGCTTTTTACCACGGCCATGGTTTCGATTACCCTTGACAAAATACACGGTCCTTAGTTAACAAAGTAATCGCATACCAGACTATCGGGCAAGAGAAAGCATAACTGGCCACATCTGTTGTTATAATCCGATTAAAGCTCCGATACTCAACCGCTTTCGGATAGAATGTCGAAAAAGGCCGGCAAGATTCCAAATCGTCAGAACAAACTCTACACCCGCACCCCACGGCCGGGCGGAAAACGGCCGAAACGTGCTACCAAGCGGAAGAAAAGATAACTGCCGATATATCTTTTCGAAACATCAGATTGACTGGCTATTAAGCGTTCAGGTAATGATTGCAACTTTTGCTAAGGCCGGGTTTCCTTCAACAGCGTTGTTAACTTTATTGAACTTTTCTCAGGAGCCGATCATGCAGTTCTCAAGCTTGTCAGTTTCTGTTTGCCGGCAGGGCCGGGCGGGATGGCTGTCTTTTTTTGCACTGTGCGCAATCGTATTTTTTGCCACTTTTCTCGCCGGGTGCGGTAAAAAGGAGGAAGTTCCTATGGAGAAGCCCAAACCTTGGTTCAGGGTGACACACGATAAGTCAATCAGCGGCCAGCCTGTGGTTGTGCTTGAGAGAGGCGGCCTCCACCATATGGCTGCAAAAATCGCCCCGCATGCTGGGGCAAATCTGTTCAGCCTGAGCTATGATGGCAAGGAGCTGCTCTACTGCCCCGAAACCGATAACCTCGCCGAATTCACCGGACGCTCCTCGGGGACATCGGTGCTTTATCCGACACCGAACCGGGTTGCTGGTGGCAAGTTTACTTTCGAGAGCCGGACATTCGATTTCGGCCTCAATGACGGCGACCGGTTCCTTCACGGCCTGGTCCGGGACCCAGCCTGGGAGTATGGTGTACCACATGCCTCAGATAGTAGCGCCTCGGTTACATGCTGGATCGATTTCGCTCCCGGCACTGAGCTCTACGAGAAATTCGCCTTCGACCACCGTTTGAGCCTGTGTTACGAACTCGACGAAAAAGGACTCAAGATCAGCTATAAAGTGGAAAACCGCGACAGTCGCCAACTGCCCTACGGCATCGCCCTGCATCCCTATTTCAATTTCCTGGGCGCTCGCGAAAGCGCCATTCTTTGTGTACCTGCCCAGTGGCACATGGAAGCGGTGAACCTGATGCCCACCGGCAAGCTGGAAAAACTCGACGGCGCCGCCTTCGATATCCGCCAGCCCACCCCTGTTCCGAACCTGGTACTGGATGACGTTTATTTCGGCATGCGGCCCGAGAACCCTGCCTGGATCGAGTACCGCGAGGCTGGCATCAGGCTGGAGCTGGCCGCCTCGAAGGAGTTCACCCACATGGTGGTCTACATCCAGCCGCAGAATCAATTTTTCTGCGTTGAGAACCAGACCTGCTCCACGGATGCGCACAACCTTTACGCCCGGGGACTGGTGGAAGAATCAAACCTGCTGATCACCTCTGCCGGTGGGGTGAGAGAGGGATGGATACACTACATTATCGAACCGCTCAACTAAACAGTCTACCTGTCGATCTCGTTAATCCAGGGGCACGGTTCGCTGTGCCCCTGTGTTCTTTTTCGCATTTTCAGACCTGCTGGATTCAGCTTGCTGTACCTCTATACATAGCGTCATAAATTATAGCGCATAACTACAATTTCTTCATTTAATACATATTGATAGACAATCGTGTATGAGGAGACAGGAGACAGAAGTCAGAACCGGAAGGCTTGTAACGCCGGAGATCAGAGCACAACGTTCTCGACATCTCTTCCCCCATTCCGGTTTATATCCGCTGTGCACTCATAGGCTCAGGATTTGATGTATTTGGGTGGGGTTGTGGGGCTTCTGACTTCTGACTCCTTGGATATTTTAAATGGAGTCAGCCGTCATGAGCCGCTGGCTCACCCGGAGACAATGAAAATGTTTTGTTTTCTGTAGGGGCGCGCGGCCGTGCGCCCCTACGGGTGGTTTTTACCTAAACCATGGAATAACGCACCTTTGGTCCATTATTTTCGTAGTAGAAAATTCATATTTTTCATACTCTATAATATTCGCAGTTATTTAAGTCGCTAAGTATA
>JAUVUV010000211.1 GCA_030604975.1 Candidatus Glassiibacteriota bacterium
CTCTTCTTCTTTGGCTCCTTCTTCCTTCACCTCTTCAGCCGGGGCCTTGGACACTGCGGGCTTTTCCGGGTTATCGACAACTTTGCTTTTCTCTTCAGATTCTGAAGCTTCGGGTACTGCCTTGGACTGATCTTCTTGTTGCTGATCGTCCGGTTGGGGTTGAATGTTATTATCCTGATCAGTCATTGAAAAAGTTTAACCTCCTCTACAAGAAAAAAAAACACCCCTTAAGGGCTTAAATTATAGAATTTTAGAAATTATATTATATTGGCCGTATTGTCAACATTTTCTCTTGGTTAAAGAATAAAGACCGTCATTCAAGCATCCCCCAGCTCTGTTTCTGGCCTTCATTCCAGGCTTCACATTTCTCCTTGAGCGCTAAAATCCGCTCCATGACCATTCTTGAGATAGCCAACTGCCCTTTCGGCGTGGGATCGAAACCAGCATATTCTTCAGGCTGAATGATCCGGCCGTAAAGGATTCTCATCGGCCTGCGTCTCAGGAAAGCATCAAGCAATCGGCCCGTGCCACGGACGTAAACCGGAAGGATGCCTGCACCGGTCTCCTGGGCGAGTATCCCCACCCCGAACCTGGGCTGGCCCAGATTTCCCTCTTTCTGGCGGGCACCCTCCGGGAAGAGGATTATCGCTCCTCCTTCGCCAATTATTTTTTTGATCTGGGCTACTCCTTTCCAGTCCATCCCACTCCTGCGGATCGGCACTGCGTGGTAAAAATTGATCAGCGCACCGAAAATTGGATTCCTGAACAGTTCTTTCTTGGCCATGAAATGCATATCTTCTCTTGGTATCCCTGCACCGACACTGGGTGGATCAAAATAACTGATATGATTGGAAGCCACGATCAGGGGGCCGGTGGTGGGAATCTCCTGCTCGTACGAGTAACGGCAGCCGAAGAACAGGCGTAAAAAGATCCGAACCAACAACTGTGTGAACCTGTAAATCGACCTTTCCAACTTTTTGACTGGCTTTTTTACCTGCATGGAGATAGATTCCGCCTTGATTTGAGATTACACTGTTAAAATATTGCTTGCTGGCGATTTTATCAATAAAACAGGCTATCTGCAGCTGGGTCGTGATGAAAAACCGGTTGATAATTCTAAGTCCGCTCTTGAGTGGGATTCTGCTGGTGGCAAGCTTTCCTCCTTTCAAACTATTCCTTCCGTCATTCGTGGCCCTGGTTCCCCTGCTTTATTTCATCGACAGGGAAACTTCGAACCTGCGTGCCGCTCTTGGAGCCTTTTTCTGCGGCTTACTTTTCTGGGGTGCTTTGCTTTACTGGATCACCCTGTTTACCCGCGCAGGATACCTGCTCCTGATATTCATAATGGCAATGAACCAGGTGATTTTCGCCCTGGTGGCGAGAAGGTTGAAACGAACTCTAGGGATTCCCCTGATCTTCAGCGCTCCGCTTCTCTGGACAGCCACGGAATATATTCACGCCCATGGAGACATTGCCTTTACCTGGGGACAGCTTGCTTATACCCTGACCGACTATCCATTATGGCTCCAGATGGCTTCATTTACAGGGCCATATGGAGTAAGCCTCTGGCTGGTGGCGGTTAATGTGATAATATATGAGCTTTTAAAAGGGACCGCTGAGCACAGAAACATCGTGAAACCTGCCGCAGCCCTGGCCATTCTGGTTGCCGCCCCCCTTCTTTTCGGCATTTATCGCTATAGCCGGCACGAGCAGATTTCAGGTGAGTCTCGCCAGCTCAATGTCTCTTTCGTTCAACCGGGTATTCCGCAGGATATTAAGTGGTCACCCGAGATGCGCGATTCTACATTCATACTTCTGGCAAACCTTTCACTGGCCCAGGCTGACAAAGAACCGGCGCTTGTTGTCTGGCCTGAGGCTGCAGCACCGGCCCACCTGAGAGTGGATAAGAAATACAGGCTATATGTCGGGGAGATAGCGCGGAAACTCGACTCTTTTCTGCTGACAGGTGCGCCGGAGTACCGTTACAACGAAAAACGGGGCAAATATAATTCTTATAACTCGGCGTTCCTTTTCTCCCCTCAGGGCCGGATCATCGAATACTACGATAAAATCTATCTCGTTCCCGTGAGCGAGCGTATGCCCTGGGAGCATATTTTCACATTTCTTCAGGAAATTGATATCGGGGGGTCTCATTTCATACCGGGAACAAGGTATCCGGTGTTTCGGATGGGTGAAGAAAGTTTCAGCACGCTGATCTGTTTTGAATCGATATTCCCGGAACTTTCGCGCGAGTTCGTCAAGCGCGGGGCACGGTTTCTGGTAAACATTACAAACGACGCCTGGTTCGAGAGGACAAGCGCGGCTTACCAGCATAGCTCGTTTCTGGTATTGAGAGCAATCGAGCAGGGACGGGATATCATACGTGCGGCAAATACCGGGGTGAGCGGCTATTACGACAGGCTGGGACGCCGCCGCAAGGCCACTGCTCTGTATGAAACCATAAGCACCACGGACAGGATACAGACCTACAGTGAGACCACTTTTTACTGCAGGCACGGTGACTGGCCCGCTCATCTGGTCTGGATTATATCGGCCATGCTCCTTCTGTTTTCACTCCTTCCGCGGCGCCTGATCAAGCCCTCCGGAAATTCGGAAAACAGTCTGTCTTAGTAACGCACGCTCTCGGAAGAAAATTCTATCTCGCCGAACCGGTCAGGGTCGTGGTAGGATCCCCCTGATACAGGAGACCATGCAGAGTAGTCGGCAAGCTCTTTATTTCTCTGTGGCAGATCGATACGGTAAAGGTTGAGCCGCCATTTATCCCCGCTTTTTGGAGGAACATTCGGAGCGGTCACCAGTTCATCCAGCGGAACGGCCAGCTCCACGGACCAGCTTTTATCCTTGTCTGACGGGTCGTTAACCGTGCCCTCCAGATTCACGCCCCGCCTGAGGCCAAAGCTGTTCCAGGCCAGAATTCCAATCAGTCCTGAATCGCGTTTAAGAACAAATCCATCCCACAAAGTGCCCAGGGGATTTACCTCAAGCTCCAAATAGGCCTCCCTGTCGCCGTCGGGGTTGATAAAGACCTCCACCACCTCCTGTTGGTATAGCGTATCATCGCGAACGGTCAGCGTGGACCAGATCTGGCTATCCTCGCAGTGCCATGAAATGTAAAGATAACCGTCATCCCAGAGCATCCTGGCCATTGTCTGCTGTTTTACGGATACGCCCTCATTGTAGCCCACCAGCCTGATCGGCTCGCACGCGGCCCAGTCAGCCTCCTCAAGTTTACCATCGATATTGATCGGGCCTGTGACCTTTTTCACCAGATAGTGGCGGGTGGCCGGGGCAGCCTGGGAAGCGCGGCTGCTTTCAGAGGCGGCCACAACAAGAGTAAAGGCTGCAGCCAGAAGGGAAAATTTTCTGAACACCTTTCTTTCACCTCCGCTAAACATGGATATAAACCGAAGCCGGTGCAAAGACTCTGCAAAGGGACTAAGCCCTATTTTTACACTTGCTGCAGCGGCCGTAGATATCCAGCTTGTGACTGGTGATGACGAAATCATGCTCTTTGGCCACCCTCAGTTGAATGGTTTCGATGGAGTTGTTCTTGAATTCTATCACTTTTCCGCAGGAAGTGCAGATCAGGTGGTCGTGATGCTGGTCCTGGCGGATCGACTCGAACCTTTTAAAACGCTTGCCGAAACGGTGCTGAACCACGAGTCCGCTCTTGATCAACACATCGAGGGTGCGGTAAATTGAGGCGATCGATGCCGATACCTTCCTCTGCCGGAGCAGGCTCTGAATATCTTCAACACTGAGGTGGCCGGGTGTGGTAAAGATAGCCTCCGCGATTCTTCTTCTTTGCCTGGTAACGAGGTATCCCTCATCCCGCAGAAACTTGATAAACTGATCTGTCAGATCCACTGGCATTTTACCTCCGCAGTTCCGGTTAGGTATCGTTCACGGGACCGCCGATACGGTCTCTCAGTTCCATGGCAGCTTCCCTTACATTGACAACAAAATCTTTCCCTTCACCAGCGTAAATCACACTTCTCGAGGTGTTGACTACAACACCCAGTTTTTCTCCCGGAAGTTCGGCGGCTGACACAGCTTCCAGGCTGCCACCCTGCGCACCGATTCCAGGAAGCAGAAAGGGAAGGTCTGCTGATATTTCCCGAAGTCGCGCAATCCTGCCTGGATGGGTAGCCCCCACAACAAGGCCCAGGCACCCTTTGCCCTCGTCCCACTGGCGGACTTTGACTGCAACCTGCTCGTAGAGAGGGTTCTCCTCAGGCAGAAGCTGAAAATCCGCGGAGCCAGGGTTGGAGGTCAGGCATAAAACGAAAACTCCCTTGCCTGGGAACTCCATGAACGGTGCCACTGAATCCAGCCCCATATAGGGGTTAACGGTTACGGCATCGGCCCTGAAACACTCGAAAGCCGCACGTGCGTACTGGGTTGCCGTATTGCCGATATCCCCCCGCTTAATATCCAGAATCACCGGCACCCTTCCACTGATAAACTGGATTGTCCGGACCAGGGTGTCGACTCCTGCGGCTCCTTGAGCCTCGTAGAAAGCGGCATTCGGCTTATAGCAGCAGACAAGATCCAGAGTAGCTTCGATAACCGCGCAATTAAAAGAATATATTGGATCGGGTTTCGCTTTGATCTTCTCCGGCAGTCTCTGGGGATCGACATCCAGACCGACACACAGACGGCTGTTATTCCGTAGAGAGGCTTCAGCAATGCGTTCCCAGCAAAGAGACATCCATATACCTGTTTATCAAGTTAAATATTAATCTAGTGTCATGTCCCGGAAATAAGGTTACATATTCCATAGGGGCGCACCCGTGTGTGCGCCCGCGGGCAGACACATGGGTCTGCCCCTACGATCTTGACTGGACGGGCGTTTCAGGATCAATACCAAAATAGTTA
>JAUVUV010000350.1 GCA_030604975.1 Candidatus Glassiibacteriota bacterium
CGCATGTTCGTGAAACTCCACTCCAAGCGTGTAGAAGACAAGTAATTTCCATGGCAGGCAGATCGAAGCCAGACAGGTGGGCATGCCATTGATTCTCACTTGTCATAGACAAGTGAGAATCAGGCAACCTCGTAAGGAGCGTGTTTTTTACCAGGTAAACGCCGAAGGTTATAACATCTTTAAGCATTGGCGAGTTTGCGGCCCGAAAAAACTTTTGGTTACTTTTGTTTACAAAAGTAACATTAAAAAATAATCTTTTTCTTTCTGCCTGTTAGTTAACCGGACAGTACTGACGCTATGTATAAATCCAGTATTTTATCTCTCGGGCAATAATAATGCCTATCATACCCGACTCAGGTCGGGTTTTTGTTTTGCTAATGGCCCGATTTCGTTATAGTTGACAGAATGGTATTACCAAGTAATAATTAAATACCGCATAAAAATTAACACGAGGTTTTACTGTTGATGAAAAAGGCAAAGCAGGAAATTGTAACTTTCAAGGTGGACTATTCTCTTCTCGAGGTGCTCAAGGATCTGCCGAACCGCTCGGAATTTATCCGTCAGGCGATACTGAACGCATTGGATAATATCTGCCCCCTGTGCCAGGGAACCGGCTCTCTTACGCCGGACCAGAAAAAACACTGGGAGCGTTTCAGCAAGAGCCATTCTCTGGAAGAGTGCGAGAACTGCCACGAGATTCATCTTATCTGCAATGATCAGGAGCATAATACCGGTCATTGATTAAAGGCGGCCGCATTTATTTTAGGATCAAGGAAGATTCATAAGAATTGGAGGAGTTCCCAATGGGCAGACTGAATCCAGCGGCTGTCTTTTGCCTGATTTTTTCAGTCTTTGCAGGGAAAGGGACTCTGGCTCCAGCGTCGGCCCAGCAGGCAGGCGGCAGGATAAAAGTATTTGTGAGCATCGAGCCGCAGGCATTTTTTGTGGAGCGCGTGGGGGGCGAACACGTGGATGTAGAAGTTCTCCTGCCTGCCGGGCAGTCGCCGCGTTTCTTCGAACCCCTGCCCCGTCAGTTGGGCGAGCTTGCCCGGGCAAAGGTGTTTTTCCGGATCGGTGTACCCTTTGAGCAGCGCATGCTCTCGAAAATTTCCTCGATGTTTACCGGCCTCGAGGTGATCGATACACGGAAAGGGGTAGAATTCCGGCTTATGGAGGAGGGTGGGGGCCATGATCGAGGCAATCGGAACAGGCACGAAAAGCCAAGCCCTGATCCGCATATCTGGCTCGACCCGAAACTGGTCAAAATCCAGGCGCAAAATATCTGCGAAGGGCTGGCGCGAATCGACCCGGAACATGCCGAAAACTACCAGGCTAACCTGCAGGCTTTCCAGCAAGAACTTGATCGAGTGAACGCGCGGATTGCCGGGATCCTTGCTCGGTTCAAGGGCAAGGCGATCTATGTTTTTCACCCTGCTTACGGTTATTTTACCGATTCGTACGGTTTGAGACAGGTTGCGGTGGAGACCGGCGGCAGGGAACCCTCAGCCAGGGAGCTTACAGATCTTATCCAAAGGATGAGAGGTGACTCGATAAAGGTTATATTCATGCAGCCGGAGTTTTCCGGCACTGTGGTCAATACTCTTCAAAATGCACTGAATTGCAGCGTGGTCAGGATGGACCCGCTGGCGCGCGATTACATTCGCAACCTGGTAAAAATGGCTGAGAACATAAGCCAGGCACTTAAAGGCCGGTAAAGTCACAAAAACTGTTAAATGGAAGGCGATTCAAGGCGTGGACTCCACACTGATACAGATCGAAAATTTGTGGTTTTCCTATAACGGGCCTTATTCAGAAAGAGGTAAGCAGGTGCTCGAGGATGTAACCCTGACAATCGAGCAGGGTGATTTCGCCTGCATAGTAGGCCCGAACGGTGGTGGGAAAACTACCCTGCTCAAGCTTTTGATGGGGTTGCTCCAGCCGCAGAAAGGTTCGGTTACCGTTTTCGGGCAGCCGCCTGCGAAGGTGAGCCACCGCCTGGGCTACCTTCAGCAGAACCCCCGGTTCGACCCCAGTTTCCCGGTCACTGTGATGGACATGGTGCTGATGGGACGCCTCAAAAAAGGAATTGTGCCGGGATTTTACAGCCAGGCCGATAAGCACGCGGCGACTCGTTCGCTCGAAGAAGTCGGTTTATACTACAGGCGTAACGAAAGCTTCTCCAGCCTTTCCGGAGGCCAACGGCAGCGCGCGCTGATCGCCAGAGTGCTGGCCACAGAGCCGGAGGCTCTTCTTCTCGATGAGCCGACCTCATATCTTGACCTTCAGGCTGAACAAGAGCTTTATGAACTGTTGAATGAGCTTAACAAGCGACTTGCCGTAGTCATGGTCTCCCACGACCTTTTTGTTGTCTCCGGTTTCGCGAACAAGGTAATCTGTGTCAAGGGAACGGTGATGGTCCATCCCACAGAGGAAGTGAGCGAGGAACTGGTCGGAGAGCTTTACGGCGGCGAGATGCGGATGGTCAAACACACAGAACACTAGCTGGGGAGCGGTTTTAAATGATCCAGTTTTTTATTGACTTGAAAGAATATACCTTTCTTCAGAACGCCCTTCTTGCGGGGTTGCTCGCCGGCGTGGCATGCGGCGTGGTGGGCAGTTACGTGGTAACGCGGCGGATTTCTTATATTGCCGGAGGGATCGCCCACTGCGTGCTAGGCGGGATCGGGGCGGCAAGGTATTTCCAGAAAGTTCACGGCTGGGAAAGTTTCGAGCCGATTTACGGGGCGATCCTGGCCGCTCTGCTGGCCGCCGGGGTAATCGGATTTGTTTCCATTCGCGCAGCCGAGCGTGAGGATACCGTGATCAGCGCCCTCTGGGCCCTGGGCATGGCTGTCGGGCTGCTTTTTATCACCCGTACCCCCGGGTACAACGAAGACCTGATGAGCTATCTTTTCGGCAATATCCTCCTGGTCGGCCCGAAGGATTTGATTCTGCTCGTGGTGCTGGACGGCATAGTAGTGAGCCTGGTGATTCTTTTCTACAACCAGTTTCTCGCTGTCTGTTTCGACGAGGAATTTTCAAGATTGCGAGGCGTGCCGGTGGAGTTTTTCTATCTTCTGCTGCTCGTGCTTATCGCCCTGACAGTGGTGCTGCTGATCTCGGTGGTAGGTATCGTGCTGGTAATCGCGCTGCTCACCCTGCCTGCAGCAGTGGCCGGACGGTTCACCAGATCGCTTGCGGGAATGATGGTGCTGGCCGCGCTGCTGAGCATGCTGTTCACCACCGGGGGGCTGGCCGCCAGCTATGGCCTGAACCTGCCCGCCGGGGCGGTGACAATTACGATTGCTGGAATAGTATACCTGGCGGTGAATTTATCCGGAAGAGTATTTAATCTCAGGAAATTAACTCACAAAGAAGCTGAATAGGAATTCTTTCACGCAGTCCCGCGCCCGGATTATCACCCTCCTGCGCCTGTCGATCCACCAGGCCCGGAGAATGACCAGCCCGCCTCTTCGCTTGACTGGCCTTGGGAGCAGGGCTATATTCCTGAGGCATCGAAAAGATCTCGATTTTGAAAAGCCAACGGTATTCAGGAAAAGATTTACGAAAGCTTGC
>JAUVUV010000032.1 GCA_030604975.1 Candidatus Glassiibacteriota bacterium
AGTGCTTCTGGAACATGTTGATATTATTGAAATTCTGAAACTCAAATTCGATAAGCTTAAATTACTTAAACCAGACCCATATCAAATGGCTTTAGCTCTTAAAATTTAACCGGACAGTACTGACCAAAAGAAACAAAAGTTATTTCTGACACCTGAGGCATCTACTCCGCTTCACCGAGATCGCCTGCGGTAAAAGCCCCGCAATGGCCTGCCGGAGCTATGTACATATAGCAGGGCATTCATGGAAATTACTCGTCTTCTACACGCTCGGTTATCAGAGATCTCAGGTTACAGTACTACTAAAAGCACGCTTTTTGCTGCTGTAAATCGCTAATAATTCAGATAAAATAACTTCACGCCGTATTTTACCGGGCACCTCTGATTTCTATTAGTAAAGTAATAATACTACGATTCAGGATTGGTGGAAATCACCGCTTTGCAGGTCGTTTCTTTTTGCGCGCTGTGACAATCATCCGGGTGGACATGAACCCCAGGTCGGCCTCACTGCTTAATTTGTCAAGACCCCGGTGCACCTCGATCTTGCTGAAACCCGAAGAGTCAACAAGCTCACGTATGGAGTGCGCACTGTAGAGCTTTTCAAAGTAGCTGGACTCGCGGATCAAACCTTTCTTTCTGGAAACCACCAGCTCGCGAACCTCGAGACCGCCGCTGGCTGACTTGCGTTTTCTCAGCACCAGGATGTCACTGTCGGCCTCGTGCCAGCTGTTTTCGGCGATTGATTTCGCCACTTTATCTCCATCGGCGATATCAACGAGCAGCACGCCGCTGGGAACCAGCACGCGCCAGGCTTCCTGCAGGATAACAGCGTTCTGGCAGTCATCAGCAAAGTAGCCGAATGAACATGCCATCAGAGCCACCGCCCGGTAGGAATTCTCCCTGATCGGCAGGCGGCGGGCGTCGGCCCGGATAAATCTTACATCAGAGTGGCCTGAACTTGCGCCCAATTTAAGCAGGTATTCCGAGTAATCCAGGGTGGTCAACCCGGTATAACCCCGGCGGGCCAGCTCCAGCGAATGACGGCCCTGCCCGCCGCAAAGGTCCAGAATCGGATCATCCCGGTTGACACCGAGGAAATGCTCTATCAAATCCGCCTCGGAGCGGGTAAGCTCCTCGTTGCCGATAGTGCGGGCGTCGGTTATCAGGTAGATTTCATCGAAAATATATTTCCACCATTCGGGATCAACCGGAGAGTTTACCGGACTGTCTGGATTGTCTTGAGGCATGATGCCTCTACGGTTTATTCAGTGAGCAAATCCGCACCGAAACTGTAGAGGCCGTCCGATGCGATAATCGCTGGGGTGCCGTTCCAGGGCTGTTTCAGGGCGATCTCTTTCTCCTCTTCCGGCAATTCCATGTACTGGTCAAGCAAACCCTCGCGCCACCACTTTTCAAGCTTTACACAGTCCTGCCAGAGTCCTCGGGCGAAGTTCTCGAAAGCGATCAACTGGCCGCGGCTGATTATTCTAGGCCGCATCGCCTGGGGTATCGGGCCATTGAGATAGGCAAGGCCGAGTGGAAAGGCTTTCTCGCCCACCTCCTCTTTCAAGGCTTTGAATTTCGAGGCCGGTATTTTCTCCACTAGCTCGAGCACCTTCCGTGCAGCCTCAGCGGAGGAACCTTCGGTAAGAGCAATCGCCTGGGTTCCTCCGCCCATCCCCACGTTGGTCGGTATGCCGCCGTACCGGGCGACAAAGCCGAACAGCCTCTGGTCGTTGACAAAGCAGCGGAAATCTGTCTGCCTGCGGCGCAGCACAACCGACTTTCCGCTCTCATCCAGTTCTGGATACATTTCAGCCCACAGCTCAGGCGGAATCATCTGCTGGACAATGTACTCACCCTGCTCCAGCGCAATCTGGATGCATTTGTCCGGATCAGGCTGATTTGGGCCGACAAATACCCCTTTGCCTGAATACCCGTGCTCAGGTTTCAGTACGAGGTTATTCCAGTTTTGCCTGGTCCATTCGACAAGATTGGTTATCCGGGAGCTGTCAGGAGCCTCGGTACGGCGCGGGAAAAAGCGCCTGGTCCAGGGCGTGCGGCTCACAGTGCCTGGAGAAAGACGCTCGGCCAGTGGTCCGGTTACAGCCTCGAAAACGCCTTTCGAACCGACCGGTTCCATTCCTCTCGGATTGACAGTGATCCCGTCGGCTATAGCATCGAGCAGTGCTCCCGCCTTGCCCTGTTTCTCGAGCTTGACAATTATCGCGTTATTGAAATCGCAGAATATAGCTGTTATCCGCTTATTGCCCACATGGTATTCCCCCCGGCTGTTTTTCTCCAGCTCGTGAGGCGCGGCCAGCACCGCATCGGTTTCCGGCTCGCTGGCCAGGTATTCCACCATCAGGCGGTTTTCCGCGACAGCCTCCAGAGTTTCCTCTTCGGCCAGCAGTGCAAGGCCCGGACGGAGAAGGTCAGGATACCGAAGCCGGTGCTGGCGGTACATCATATCCCGAAAAAACGGGGTAGAGTTGAAAATCGGGTGCTCGAAATCAAGATGCAATGTGAGCCCGGTGATTCGGCAAATCCTGTTCCAGATAAACCTGCCCAGGCGCTGGGTCAGCAGCTGGTAATACCATCCGCCTGGACTGCCGAGGTTCCACTCGGAATGGTAACCGGTAAACTCGTTCCCGTTTCGTGTCTCTGTCATCAAAGTTTTCCCGGTCAAAAGTGAAATAACTGTTCAGCTCGGGCTATTTCCCGATTTTACGCTGCACCAGGCTTGTTTCGAGAAGGCGTTCCAGAAGATCGAAAGGTATTTCACCGGCCGAGAGCAGCAGAGCGTATAATTCGCGGTCAGATGAAACTCTGGAGTGGAATTTATCGACCAGTCTTTCCAGTTCCAGCCGTCCGATGGTATAAGTTAACTGGTATCCCGGCTGACAGCGGTACTCGCGGATCAGCTGGGCGGCCAGTTTGCCCTGGATTCCTATTTCAGCCAGAAGTTCTCCGGCGCTTGAATCATTCAGTTTGCCGATATGAAGGCCCAGTTCGCAGATCGAGCGGCAGGTGCGCTTTAATTTCCGGTGCTCAACACACATCAGTTCATTCGGCAGATAGAAATAACCCAGATCAACCATCCGCTGCTCAGCCCAGCAGGACCAGCCCTCGTAAAAAAGCGCGTTTTCGCTCTGGCGGCGGATCGCTGATTTTAATCCCAGGCGAACTGTATCCAGGTGGTGATGGCCCGGAAAAGTCTCGTGCACGGTAATATCGCGGTAGTCCGAATGGAGAGCAAGCCGGGAATGCTTATCCTGCGCAGAACTGTCAAACACGATAAAAAATACTCCCGGCTTATTAATTTCCAGGGGCGCAGCGTAAGAGGCAGAGGCTCTTAAACCGCACAGGTAATCTGGCATCAGCCGGACCTCCGGTAACCTGTTCGTATCAATGTCACCTGTATCGGAGTGCCGGTCCAGCCAGCGGACGAGCCGGTCAAGTTCGTACCTGTACCACTCGATCGGCTCCTGGTTTTCGAGTGCGGCCGGCGGCGGATCCACCGCCAGCTTTCTCCATTCGGTTGGCTCATATCCGAGACTTTTCGCTGTGGATTGCAGGTTGCAGGTCAGCCTTTGGCGCTCGGTGAGCAGAAGTTCATATAATTCCTCGGGCTCTTTATCCATCCCGAATGCCTGCTCGAGAAGGGCTTTGTAGCGGTCGGCGCCGAGACTTTCGGGCTTGGGTGAGATTTTTAACCGTTTAATTATCCTGGTAAACTCGGCAACTTCTTCACACAATGCCTTGATTCCAGAAAGCATCCCTCTGCTTTGCCTGACCTGCTGGAGACAGGCCAGGCGCCCGGTTAATTTTTCGAAATTTTCTGACCAGATCAACGCCTGCTCAGCCCGCTGGCGGCTAATCGATTTCAGTTGTCCCTTTCCACAGCGGAAAAGCCTGACAGCCGATTTCAGCCTGCTCCCAAGGCATAAGGGATCATCAGCTGCCAGGACCAGCCCGTGAACCGCTATCATAAAATAGAGGGAAGGATCGTGAAGGTGAGCCTTTTCGGTGCCGAACATACGGACAAAATTATCTGCGTGCATTTTCAACAATCGGGCGTCGAGCTGAATATCGAGTTCCGCCTTGCTCCCGGCTGCGGATTTCCCCAGAAAGCTGATCGTGTCCCCGGCCACAGTCAGCCCCTGGTCGATAAGCTCTCCGGAGAGGTCTTCCATTGAATCCTGGAAAGAGAGGGAGGATTCAGCGAGTGGGAAAAAAATAAACTCGTCACTTGCGCTCATCACCGGGAAATGTTCGGCCATGAACGCGAGGTAGCTTTCGATTCGCTCATCCAGAACTTGCCTGAGAGTAGTAGACATTTTTTTTACCGGGGGTTAAATTCCGTTAACTGGGGAAGACAACCCACAGGGCCGGATCATTCTATTAAAGTTTTAATTAAAATCATCTTAAAGTCAATTCTCAGCGGAAAATTATTATGCAAGAAGAAAAAAGTTGAGGCACACTTTTCTGTTCCAGAAAGGGCTCTGGCGTGCGCGGAAGAGGTTGTTTCCGCCTGGTGGGTTGAAATGACCAGGTCTGAATAGCGCCAGGGACCGGTTGAAAATATCGAGATAGGAATGACACTAGGCAGAAGAGCACTGAAAAAATATTTCCTGGAGAACGTTTCCGGGCCGGTAAAAGTGAAACAGGTGGCGCGTGCTCTGGGATTAAAAGATTCCGAGTACCGCCTGTTGCGTAAACTCATGCGTCAGATGGCAGACGAGGGTGTTCTCAGCCGGGTGAGGAAAAATTGCTACACTCTGGCCGAGGGCGGGGACACTGTTACCGGACGGGTTCAGCTTGCAAGGAAAGGATTCGGCTTTATTATCCCGGACAGCGGCGGACGGGATTTTTTTGTAAAATCTTTCAATCTCGGGAGCGCTTTTGATGGTGATAGGGTGGAAGCACGGGTTATCAATAAGTCAGATAGGGGTAATCCGGAGGCCGCGGTGGTGCGGGTAATCAACCGGGCGCGGAAACGATTTATTGGAATTTTGAAAAAACGCAAAGGGTTTTCTGTGCTCGAACCTGCCGAGGAAAAGGTTTTCAGCGATATCCTGATCCCGGCCGGAGAAGCGGCCCAGTTGAAAAACGGGCAGAAATTGCTGGTGGAGGTTTTCGACTGGGGCGCCGACCGGAGCAAGCCTCTGGGCAAGGTGCTGGAAGTTTTGGAGGGTGAGAGGGCGAAGCCGGGGGAGCAAATCCTGCTCAAGTACGAATTGCCAGAGCGTTTTCCCCCGGTCGTGCTGAAAGAAAGCAGAGAGGTCCCACGGGAAGTCAGGCCGGAAGATATTGAGAACAGAAAAGATCTACGCGGCCTCACTGCATTCACTATCGATCCCCTCGAAGCCCAGGATTTCGATGATGCGCTCAGCGTGAGAGCTCTGCCCGGCGGGGATTTCGAGGTCGGTGTGCATATCGCCGATGTGAGCCACTATGTGCCGGAGGGCTCGGAACTAGACCTGGAAGCCCATGAACGTGGGCTGAGTGTTTATCTCAATGAAGCTTATATCCCGATGCTGCCGGAGGAATTGTCTTCCGGTATCTGTTCGCTCATCAGCGGCCGGGACAGACTCGCGATCTCTGTGCTGATACGCTTAAATCCTGAAGGAGAGTTAAAAAGAAGCTGGATTGTGCCGGCAGTCATTTGCAGCCGCTACCGTTTCGATTACGAGCAGGCACAGCGCTTGATCAACGGCCAGGTCGATGCAACTGAACCGGATTCAGAAACTATGAAAGCCCTGCACCTGCTGAAAGATTTAAGCGAGAAAAGAAGGCGGAGACGGAGAGCCCAGGGCCAGATAGATTTTGACCTGCCGGAGCCACTTGTGGTAAAAAGTGATAAGGGAGAACCGCTGGAGATCAGGCGCAAACCCAGACTTGAAAGCCATCGGCTGGTAGAGGAGTTCATGATTACAGCCAATGAAATAGTGGCTAAACGGTTGGCCAGGAGTTCGTTTCCGGCGGTTTATCGAATCCACGAGGCTCCGGCCCCACATACAGTGGAAAATATCAATTACCAGTTGAAAACCCTGAACCCCGTGCTGTTCATCCCATCCAGCGCCAAAAGCCATAAGCCGGCAGCTTATTCCCGGGTTATTGACAAGGCCGAGGAATTGGGGCTTGGCGAACTCGCCTCGCTGATCGTAATCCGATCGATGAAAAAAGCACTTTACAGTATCGAGAATATAGGACATTTCGGTCTGGCAACCAGCTGCTACACTCATTTCACCTCGCCGATCAGGAGATATCCGGACCTGCTCGTGCATCGCTTGCTGAAAAAATCGCTTATAGGCGAAAAAGCAGACAGCAAGACCCTGGAGTACCTGGAGTACGAACTGGCGGGTATCTGCGCCCTATGCAGCCAGCGTGAGCAATTGACCGAAAGCGCCGAAAGGGAGTCGGACAGCCTGATTCAGGCTCGATTTATGCATAATTATCAGGGTGAATGTTTCCAGGGCGTCATTACAGCAGTTAGATCATTTGGTTTCAGCGTTCGCCTGGAAGAGTACCTGGTGGAGGGCTTTGTCCATGTAAGCCGTCTCAGTAATGATTTTTACCAGCTTGATGAGAAGGAGGCCTGTCTGAAAGGCAGGAGTAGCGGCAGAATGTTTCGCCTGGGTCAAAGGCTAAAACTCATTCTCCAGCTTTCCGATCCTGAAACGGGGAAAATAGACTTTATCCCGGCCGAACTTGATGAAACCACGATTGTTAAGCGAAAGAAAAAGAAAGAAACACGCAGGGAAAAAGAAAAAGGCAGGGAATTTTTCCTGCCTTGAATCATTCGCCATCTTTCAGTTGACCCACAAACTGTTCAGCTGGATGCGCCTTCTTTCATTTTGGCCACTAAATGGCTCAAACGCGATTTATAACGGTCAGCGGTACACTTGTGGATCACACCCGCCTTTGCAGTCTTATCGATAGAGGAGAAAACTTTCGGCAAAAGTTTGACTGCGTTTTCGTAATCGGTTTCCTTGCGCAGCTTTTTTATAAAGGTGCGCATTGTAACGCGGCGTTTGCTGTTGCGCTGGTTGCGGATCAAACTCGTTCTGTGACGTTTGATCGCGCTTTTTAAGTTCGGCACTGATCGCCCTCCGGGGTAAAGCGATTAAACAATTACATAAGATTTTCAATTATCAGTTTTAGAAGATTCAAATAATAATATCTTCCGGAAAATTGTCAATGATTTTAAGCAAAACAGGCCGGGTTTTTCAAATATTACTGGTTGTAATATTTTTCTCTCCCCATTTTTCCTGGCCCTTGTTCGCAGCAGAATCTGCCGGGGGATACAGGAGGCTCGCCGGCGAGGGTATCGCTGTTTACTATAGGCCTCCGGATGATAAAGTCGCCCGCCAGTACCTCAGCTGGGCCCAATCATTCACCCCTCAGCCGGATTGGCTTGGCGTCGGCCGGCTGCCTGAACTGAAAATCTATATAGCGCCCACATTAGATGAGTTCGACCGTCTCAGTGGCGGCAGGCTGCCGGAGTGGGGGGTTGCCTGCGCCTTGCCGGGAGAGAACCTCGTGATAGTAAGATCCCCGCGGATCGTCCCTCTCTGGATAGAAGACCCAAAAGAAATCCTGTGGCACGAGACCAGCCATGTTATCCTGGAACATTGGTTGGGCCCGGCTGAAATACCCCGCTGGTTTCACGAGGGCTACGCGCAATACGCAAGCAGGATGTGGGGTATCGGCAATTCCCTTGAATTCTCGGTGGCGCTCCTTGTCGGGATGGTGCTGCCGCTGGATGCACTGGCCGAGGGATTCCCTGAAAGCGAGAAAGGCGCACGCCGGGCTTACCTTCAGAGCTATACAGTGGTGGAATACCTGTTCAGCCACTGGGAAAAGTCTCACATTCAGTTTCTTTTCCGAAAGTGGCGCGAGATGGGCAACCTGGACCGCGCCTTGAGAATAAGTTTGGGCCTGACTCTGGGCCAGTTTGAAAAACGCTGGAAGAAATGGGCCGAGGTGCGCTATGGCTGGCTTAAACTGCTGACAAGTGTCACACTGATCTGGATCCTGGTCGCCGTGCTTTTTATCACGGTTTACGTTTCCCGCCGCCAGAGATTCAAGCGCAGGCTGGCGGAGATGCGGCATGCCGAGTCAGCGAGCTTCGATAGCCCGGTCCCGGGTGAATTGGATCAGGCTGGAAGTGAGGATTTGCAGCCCCCTGGAAGAGAGAAATCCGATGGGGAAAGGCCTGCACCACAGGCTAATGATTAAGCCATATAAAAATTGTAACCAATTATCCGCTACAGTTGTCAAAAGTAGTGAAATCACAAACCAAACAATGAAAAAATCTGCAATGGAGCAAGATAAAAAGCTTGTTGAGCTGATCCTGAAAGGTGAGCGTGAGAGATTCGGTGTTTTGGTGGAGCGTTACCAGCGCGCAATCTATCGTTTCCTGATGAACATGGGATTGGATCATGACGAGGCTGCGGATACGATGCAGAACGCATTCGTGAAAGCTTATGACAAATTGCATACACTGCGCGGAGGAGAGCACTTTCGGGTCTGGCTCTACAGCATAGCGGCCAATCAGGCAAGGAACTACATGCGACGCAGGGCTCGCGAGCTGCCCCTTGAGGAGCCAGACATGCCGGTTCATGAAGAAGACCCGGGCCTCTTGGTCGAGCGCGAACAGCTGCGAAGCTTGCTTTCAGGTGCCTTAAAACGATTGCCCGAGGACCAGCGGAAAGTCGTGGTGCTCAGAGCATTTGAGAATATGCCTTTCAAGGAAGTGGCCGAGGTTTGCAGTATCAGCTTGAGCAATGCGAAAACGAGTTACCACCGAGCGCTCAAGAAGATGCAAAGATGGCTGAAACCTGTAGCTTCCAGGATGAACCTGGAAAATCAGGGGTGAAAAATGGATTGTCCGATAGATGAAATCCTGTTGATCGATTACCTTGAAGGTGAACTGGAGCCGAAAATGGCCCGCCAGGTGGAGCAGCATCTGGAAGCCTGCCGCCCCTGCCGGGCTGAGTACGAATCCTTGCTCAAGGTGAAACAGGCCCTTGCCGGGGTAAAAGAATCCGTGGTGGATCAACCTCCCGAGTCTTTCTGGCAGGAGAACTTTCAGGCTGTAGCCCGGGCTACTTATGAGCGAGATTCTTCAACTGGAGTATCAGGTGGAAAAGTGCTGAGCTTCCCCAGGTTCAGCAGGCTCAGGATTCTCGCTGCTGCTGCGATTGTCTTACTCGCCCTCGCCGGAGTGCTCAGGCTGGGATTGGGGCCTATCGGCCCGCCGCGGGGCCCTTCTGCAGAGCTTGCGCAAGTTACGGAGGCTAACCAGGCTTATGTGGATTCGCTCTATCAGTTGGCCGAGACGATTTACCAGTATCAAATTGCCCTGAATGCAATGGAATCGATGGTTGAGCTTGGTGCGGACCAGGAGAACGGTTACGTGCCTGCCGGGATGGAAGTTCCAGCTTACAGTTCAGTGTATGATGGGCTGGCTGAATTGGAAGACAACCAGCTTCAGCAAGTTATGTACGCACTGGCCAGTGATTTATAAATATAATTCTTTTGTGGTAATTCTTTTATGGTAAAAGCCTTAAATCAACAAGGAGTGCTGAAAAATGTTTAAACCAAGAACAACGATCCTGCTCTGCCTGTTGCTCACTTTCTATGCGGCAGGCTCCTATCTGGACGCTGCGGAAGATTCGGACAAGCCGGAAATAGAGACGACCAATAGCGTCTGTATCTCCGGGCCGGAAGGGGAGATTACTGTAACTCTGCCGGAGCTGGATTATCTCGAATACCTGGCCATGGCGCCCCAAGCTCGTGGTAAATCTCGTGATCGTTCTGGAAGAAGGGCCAGGCACGAGGAAAGAATCGGCCTGTTCCGTCTCTGGCGAATCATGGAAGAATTGGAACTTAACGATGATCAGGTGGACAAGTTCTTCCCGTTGATGCGCAAGATGATGGGAAGGGAGCGAGAACTGGCGGGGAAGAAACGCGAACTGCTGAAAAACTTGCGCGAAGAACTGAAGAAAGAAGAGCCGTCTGATAAAGAACTGGAAAGGCTGATGACTGAGATCAGGAATCAAGCGAAACTCGCCTGGCAGCAAAGAGTAGACAATCTGGATCAGTTCGCAGGGCTTCTCACGGTTGAGCAGCGGGCCCGACTCTTTCTCTCGTTGAATAACGTGGAAAAAGATATCTGGGAATCTATCGCCAGGGTGAGAATGGGTCCCATGATCAAGCCTGAATTCAAGTTCGACAAAGAGAAATTCCAGCGTCAGATGCTGAAACTTCGCAAGAACCTGGATAGCCTCAATATCCGCCTCAAGCTAGAAGGCTTGCCCGGGCTACCGGAGTTTATGGAAACTATTGATGAAGATGAGGAACCCGAAGAGGAAAAACCAGAGAATTGACTATGCGCTGCAAAGTTTTTGAAGCATCAGTTTTTTTCAATTAGTCGGTAACTTAGCTGGAGGTGAAAATGATTCGTAGAATTAATCTTATTTTTTCATCCCTGCTTGTAATTTACCTGATACTGGCTATGACTCTGAGCGTTACAAGCCTGAACGCAGAGCCGAGAGGGCGTTTCAGCCGGAATGACAGGGGCCTGCTGGCCCAGCGCCAGAGCGACCGCGGCCGCAATTTCCAGAAACAGGCGGAAGAACGATTCAACAAAATGTGCGAGTTCCTGGTACTGGATGAACAGCAGAAAAAGGAAGCGCGCAAGCTGTTCGATGCCCGGCGCAAGGAGATGAGAAAGATTATGGGCGATGCCCGCAAGGGCAAGCTCAGCCGCGAGGAAACCCGGGCCAAGATGGCGGAGAGTTTTAAAAATTATCGCGAGAAATTCGAGAACCTTCTTACCGAAGAGCAGAAAGCCAAACTCGAACTGTGGGAGCAGGAAAACCAGAGAAGAGGCAGGAGAGGAGGCTCTGCACCAGGGGCTGACCTGTTCGAAAAGTTGGATCTCGATGATTCCCAGAAAGAGCAGTTGGCTCAGAACAGAACCCAGCACCAGAACACACTTCGCGAGCTCAGGGAGAAGGTTCGCAGCGGTGAACTTACCAGAGAGAGACTTCGGCCGTTAATAGAAGAAGAAAACCGGAGGTCTCAAGAGCGAGTGGAAGAAATCCTGACTGCCGCACAAATCGAGCAATTAAAACAACTCCGCCGGAAAGCCCGGTTTGCCCGCGCCAGGCGTGGAATGCCGGGGGGAGGACTGCTGCGCCATCCCGGCCTGCGGAAAACCCGGTTCGCCCATGCAAGGAGAGAGATGCCGGGAACCTTCATGCACCATCCCGGCCTGCGGGAAACCCGGTTCGCCCACACCGCCCGTAGGATGGTGCCCGGGAAAAGGCCGGGAGCAGCTCCCCTGGCACATTTTCTCGGTGCGGTCAGAAAGCAAATGGACCTAAGCGATGAGCAGCGAGAACAGATTCGAAAAATCGTAG